>SBAY01000273.1 GCA_005239945.1 Nitrospira sp. | reverse complement strand
GACTTGAATAAAGAAAAAGAGAATATTAAAGTATTAACTGCCGATAATCTTAAGATTGCAGCGGAGTTGAATAAAGAAAAAAAGATTAGTGCTCAAAATAAAACAGAACTGGCAAAACTTCAGATAGAGAAGAATTCTCTAGCTGAAAAAATTTCTCAACTCCAAACAGCATTGTCAGATAGTAACCGTCTTAAAGAATCAGCGGTATTAGAGGAACGAAACAAGTTGAATATACAGATAGATAGCCAAAAGAAGAGGATTGTAGAGGCGGAAGAGAATATTAAAGTATTAAATACTGAAAATCTTAAACTTGTAACAAAGTTGAATATAGAAAAAGAAACTGGTAGTCAAAATAAAATAGAACTGACAAAACTTCAGCAAGAGAAAAATTCTCTATCCGAAAAAATTTCTCAATTCCAAACAGAATTGTCAGAAAGTAATCAGGCTAAAGTGGTGCTATTATCTGAACGAAACGAGTTACATATAAAGGTACAAGAATTATCTCGTAGAATAATAGAACTTGAAAATGATAATAAAAGATTACAGGCAGAAGTAGAAAGCTATGGTGAAAGTCAAGACCTTACTCAGGAAGGATTTACAACTTTTATTTCAGATACTATGCGAGATTTAGAAAACAAGATGTCTTCGTGTTCTGCTGATGAAGACAAAAAATTCGTGGTAAAAGAAATGGAAATAGAGGCTAAAGTAGCTATCGAGAAAAAAGGTAACAAGGGAGTTTATGTTTTCCCTACAGCAGAAAAATTACAAGGTATTGATCCAGCTAAATTACAAACAATTAAATTTATGATAAAATCATCACCCAAAATAACATGATATGATAGGAGATTCTTTCAGTTAACTATTAAAAATAGAGGGTTTTAGGGTGTCAAACCTGATTTGCCATGTTTTTATAATAGGAGTTAAGGGTTTGAGTATTCCCTTGGGGGATAATTCGGGGGACATAATACTAATTTTTGGAGCAAAAGAATAAGTTGGTATTGTATCCTCGGAATACGAATACCAATTTTGATGAGCTTGCTCCATAAAAATTCTTCTCTGATAGCTTTTGTTTTATATCTCTCTTAATTCTGCTCCAAATGTATTTTTAAGTTCCATAGTGATTTTGTTATGCACCTCGTTGACCTCTTCGTCCGTTAAGGTTGCCTCAGGTTTACGATAGATTACCGAGTAGGCTAAACTCTTGTATCCCGCGGGTATTTTATCCCCCTGGTAGACATCGAATAAACCAACCTTTTCGATTAAATCTTTGCCGGTATTCTCAATTATTCCGGCAATCTGAGCCGAGGGCACATCCTCTTTTACCAAAATAGATATATCCCGCTGGACTGCTGAATATCTTGGTAAAGGTTTGAATTTCCTTCCAGGTTTTAAACCTGTCCCAGGTTTTAAACCTGTTTTAAGATTGACTCGACTGACAAGATTATCCCAATCAAGCTCGAATAAATAAATCCCTTTGGTGAGTTTTAGTTCTTCGGCTATATCTGGATGCAGTTCACCCATAATTCCAAAGGTATTACCTTGAAAGACCAATTTTATTTGTTTTGCTGAATGAAGGGTTGGGTGGTCACCGGCAAGTAATTCATAATCGGTTATGCCCAATTCCAAAAGTAATTTTTCCACAACCCCTTTTAAATCATAGAGATTGCTTAAAACCGCTTTATCCCGCCAATTAGGCTGATGGTAATTACCGCTAACAGCCCCGACTAACACCTTCTTTTCTCTGGGGAGTTTTCCCCCCCCATCGGCTAAAAACACCCTGGCTAATTCAAATATTTTTAAATCATAGTTAGCCCTGTTTATATTCCAGGCTATTGTCTTTAAAATATTAGGGATTAACGAAGGACACATCAAATTTTCATCTGTTCTTAATGGGTTATCGATAACAACTGTGTTGTTTTCTGGTATTTTGGTTTGGCGGAGAATGACCGGGGAGCTAAAGGCATAGGTAATTATCTCATAAAATCCGCAACCCACTAGAATTTCCTTTGCCCTGTTGACTAATTCATATTCACGATTAATGGCAACATTAAACGAACCTGAAGGCATGGAGGTAGGAATTTTATCATAACCATAGACCCTGGCTATCTCCTCTATGATATCGATTTCACGAGTGATATCCAGGTGTCTGAACGAAGGGACTTCAATCGTTAGGAATTTATCTTCTGCAAGGTGGTACACCTTCTCATTAATCCCAAAACCAAGTGGTTGTAAAATTTCTCTGATGTCCATCGAATTTAAATCTGTCCCCAATATTTTATTAACCCATGCTGGTGACAAATCAATAATGGTCTTTTTAAATTTCTTTGGGTAATCATCGATTATTTCAGAAACAGATTTTCCCTGACATATTTCCATGATTAATTGAGTTGCCCGATTTTGGGCGACAATTAATCCTTCGGGGTTCACACCACGCTCAAATCTATAAGAGGATTCTGTCTGTAACCCTAATCGTTTTGCTGTCTGCCGAACATTGGTAGGGTTAAAATAGGCACATTCGAGGAAAATGGTAGTCGTATTTTTTTTAACACTGGTTTCTTCCCCGCCAATTATCCCGGCTAAGGCAACAGGTCTTTGTGCATCCGCAATGATAAGCATTTCTGGAGAAAGCTCGTAGGTTATTCCATCTAAGGCGATGAGTTTCTCACCTGAAGTAGCCCGGCAAATAATTATCTTACCGCCAAGTAATGTCTGATAATCAAAGGCATGCATAGGATGACCTAATTCCATCAGCACAAAATTGGTAATGTCAACAACATTATTAATCGAGCGAATACCGGCTTTCTCCAGACGAGCAGAAAGCCAGGATGGAGAGGCACCAACATGTACTCCCTCAATTATCCTGCCAGTATATCTAGGACATAATTTAGGCTCAACTAAAGAGATATTAATCATCGAGGTTAACTTTTTAGATAAATCGACGGTTCCCAATGATGGCATTTTTAGCGGGTTATGGGTTATGGTGGATATTTCCCTGGCCATACCAATCATACTCAAGCAGTCACCACGATTGACGGTCAATTTTAAATCTATAACCGTATCATCCCCAAATTTCTGTAGATTAGCTGTCTCAAAGCCTAAATAGGTTAATTTCTCAGCCAATTCCTCTGGTGAAAAGTCAAAGTCTATATATTCCTTTAGCCAATTATATGATATTAACATGGATTCTCCAATAGTCAGATTGGTCAGACCAGTCTGACGCTCCTTAAAATTGTTCCAGAAAGCGCATATCGTTTTCAAAAAATAATCTAATGTTGTTGATTCCGTATTTTAACATAGCAATTCTTTCTACCCCTAATCCAAAGGCAAAACCCGTATATTTTGTAGAGTCATAATTAACTATTTTAAATACCTCAGGGTCAACCATCCCGGCACCTAAGATTTCTAACCAGCCTGTGTATTTACATACCCCACAACCTGTTCCAGCACAGATGACACAGGCAATGTCAACCTCAGCCGAAGGCTCGGTAAAAGGAAAAAAACTTGGTCTGAACCTGACCTCCGTCTCTGAACCAAAGATAAGGTGAACAAAGGTTGAAAGCACACCTTTTAAATCGCTAAAGGTAGCTTGCTCGTCCACAAATAATCCCTCTACCTGGTGAAACATAGGTGAGTGGGAAATGTCTGCATCCCGACGATAGACCCGTCCTGGCACAATTATTCGTAATGGAGGAAGTTGTTTCTCCATGACCCGAATCTGGACAGGGGAGGTATGTGTTCTCAAAATTATATCTTGAGACACATAAAAGGTATCATGCATATCCCGTGCCGGATGATGAGAAGGAATATTTAAGGCATCAAAATTATAATAACTTGACTCTATCTCAGGACCTTCTGCCACTTGAAATCCTAATCGAATAAAGATATCGATTATTTCCTTTAATGTTTTAGTTATGGGATGTAACTTACCCAATTCAGGCAGAATACCTGGCAGGGTAATATCAATTTTCTCCTGGCTTAATTTTTGTGCCTTTCCTTTGGATTTTAATGTCGTCCCCTTTTCCTCAAGCAGTTGAGTAACCTTATTTTTTATTTCATTAATCAATTTACCTGTCTCAGGTCGCTCTTGAAATGGGAGATTAGCCATTTGCTTTAAAAGTTGGGTAAATATTCCTTCCTTGCGTCCTAAATACTTTATACGCAGGTTTTCCAATATCTCCAAAGAGATTGTTTCTTCAATCTCGTTTTTAGCCTCAGCCATTAAAGAGATTAATCTCTCCTTCATAATTATCCTCCAAAAATTATAGGTCTTATAAATCCTATCGGTCCTATAATTTCAATTAATCAATAAAGCGACTAATATTCCAATTCCCGCGCCGACAAAGACCTCTACCGGTGTATGACCTAATAATTCCTTTAGTCTGCGTTCACTTATTGTTCCCTTTTCATAAAGTTCGTCAACCATAATATTTAAAATTTGTGCTTGTTGACCTACTGCCCGACGGACACCAACGGCGTCAGTCATAATAATAATCGAAAAAATCAGGCTGACGATAAAGATAGAGGTATCCCAGCCTTCTACTTTACCTACCGCTGTACATAATGCCATTACTGTAGATGAATGGGAGCTTGGCATACCGCCGGAACCCATTAAAAGTTTAAAATTTATTCGCCTATGCTTGCGGGCATAAAAAATAATCTTTAAAACCTGGGCAATTAACCAGGCTAAGACAGCGGCTAAAAATATCTTATTCTCTATTATAGTTATAAAAATATTTATCATTGTATCTACCTATTTTTCTGTTTCTTATCCTTAACCTTAACTCCTAACCTCTTAACCCTAATTCCTCTATGTAATGCCTTAGTTATCAGTTAATACCAAATGAAATTTTGGATTTTGGATTTTCGATTTTGGATTGAGGAATCTTAATATCCTTAATCCAAAATCCAAAATTATAATCGTAATCTGATAACTGATGGCTTACCAACCGGTAACTGAGGCATTACTCCTCTACCTATGTTCCTCTTTCCTGGCAAATACCTCTTCACCTACTGGTTCTATAATGAATCTGGACATATCCTTTGTTAAATCTATATCTTCAACCTTTGAGAGTGGCAACATTTCCCCTTGTGAATCAATCAATAATCTAATAGTAGGTCTGATAATAGCCCGTTCATTGACCTTGATAACCAATCCAATCTCTTTTGTATTAAGCCTGACTAAGCTTCCTAAAGGATATATTAACATCGCCCTTAAAAAAAACCTGACTATATCTACCGAAAAATCACAATAGGTATGACTGATAATAATTCTCATGGCATTATGAGGAAGGAGACTCTTTCGATATGGTCTATCCGTAGTCAGGGCATCATAAACATCGGCTATTGATGTTACTATGGCTAATTGTGGGATTTCACTACCTGTTAATCTTCGGGGATACCCTTTTCCATCATATCGCTCATGATGACTATAAGCTACTATTCTTGATATTTCACTTATATCTTCCTCTCTTGACAGGATATTATAACTATAAATAGGGTGTTTTTGTATCTCTGCAAACTCATGAGGAGATAATTTCCCGACTTTATCTAATATCTCAAGGTCAATCATTATCTTACCGACATCATGCAATAGTGCCCCTAACGCCAAATCTTCCAACTCTTTTCTCTTTAATTTCTGCTTTATTCCCATAAGGGTAGCTAAGGTGCAGACATTGATGGAGTGAGAAAAGGTATATTTATCATGGGTTCTAATATCCATCAGATTTAATAAAGAACTATCATGCCTGGTGATAGTTTCCTCAACTAATTTAGCGACCACCTCCCTGATTTTTTCCCGGCTGACTATTTTCCCGGCTCTTGCCTCCTGAAGACTCAAGTGGACAACCTTTAATGCCAATTCTTTCGTATCATTAGAAAGCTTAGTGGGAATATCCTGAATCAGCTTTTTTGCCTGAGCATTTTTAAGGATTTTATCATCAAAGACTTCTATTTTTGGAGGTTCGGCTATAAAATATCCCGGCATGTTCTTAATTATATCTGAATTTTATTCAAAAGTCAACAGAAAAAACGGGTATGCAGATTGAAATTGGAAAATAGAAATTATTAGAGAAAGAAAGGGAAGTCGTATCTATTTTCCCTTCTAATTTCCAATTTCAGCGTTCTATGAACCATTACGAACTCCTTAAATTAAACACTACTTATTTTCCGGCAAACACATCGTCACTTACAGAATTCACAACAAACCTGGAGATATCCGCACTCAAATCTATATCTTGAATCCTGGAAGGTGAGACTATCTCTCCCTGTGAATCGAGCAATATTCTAATAGTAGGTCTCACCAGGGCATGTTCATTTACCTTGATTATTAACCCTATTTCTCCGGTATTAAGTTTAACTAAACTCCCTAAAGGATATATGGACATAACCTTTAAGAAAAATCTAACCGCCTCTTCCGAGAAATTGCTATAGGTATGACTGATAATAATTCTCATTGCATCATGCGGCAGTAAACTTTTTCGATATGGTCTATCGGTAGTCAAGACATCATAAACATCGGTTAACGATGTAATGACGACTAATTGTGGGATTTTATCACCTGTTAATCCCTGTGGATAACCTCCACCATCATATCTTTCATGATGGTTATAAACTATCATCTTCGAAATTTCACTTATCTCTTCTCCTTCCATGAGGATGTTATAGCCATAAAGAGGGTGTTTTTTTATCTCCTCGAATTCATCCATGGATAATCGCGCAGGTTTTTCTAATATTTGTTGACTAATCATTATTTTGCCTACATCATGTAATAGAGCCCCTAAGGCTAAATCTCCCAATTCTTTTCTCTTTAATTTCTCCTTTATCCCTATGAGGATAGCCAGGGTACAAACATTAATAGAATGAGAGAAGGTATATTTATCGTGGGTTCTAATATCCATAAGATTTATTAAAGAGTTTTGATGTTTCGAGATAATTTCTTCAACTAATTTATTGACTATCTCTTTAATCTTTGTTTTATCAATTATTTTTCCTGTTCTTGCCTCCTGAAGAACCGTATGCACCACCTTTAGTGCCTCTTCTTTTATTTCATTAGAAAGCAATACGGGGATGTCCTGAATCAATTTCTTTATCTGTGGATTCTTAGATATCTTATCATCAAAATTTTCTATTTTTGGAGATTCGACTACAAAATATCCTGGCATATCTTTATTATATCTAACTTTTATTCGAAAGTCAAGGAAGTTTTCTCCAAATTTGTAATGCCTCAGTTACCGGTTGGTAAGCCAGTTGAAGGGGGTAGTGTGTCTCTTTTAGCCTCCTAAAAGCCTTTTTTATTGAACATCTCTTACCTGTTTATCCTCCAATTTCATCATTACAGGAAATGGGATATGTGTCTCATCTTTATCAACCTCATTTTTCTTACTCTTTTAGATTAAAATAATAATTTCTTTTCCTATCCCCTTTTAAGCCTTCTTTTATGTCTGAATTGAAGATTTCTGAAAAAAGCCCTGTTAGCTAAAATTTAAAAGTGGACAGTTTAAAGTTTAAAAGTGGACACCTGAAAGAAAGATTAGGAAGGTTAAAAAATGTGGATAGTGCCGCAATTGACGCTCATGTGGATAACTTGATGGACAACTCTTCGAGTTGCCCACAAGTTACCCACAATCGCTTGAATAACTCAAAGAGTTATTCACAATTGCTTGGATAACTCCGTTGGAGTTACCCACACTATCCACATTACTACTACTAATGTTAAAAAGTTTTTCAACCCCCAACCCCCAATCTTGGGGGCTTTAAGAAGTGT
>SBAY01000327.1 GCA_005239945.1 Nitrospira sp. | reverse complement strand
ACAGATTGAAATTGGAAATTGGAAAATAGAAATCAGAAAAAGAAAAGAAAATTTCATCTATTTTTCCTTCTAATTTCCAATTTCTATTTTCTAATTTCAACGTCCTATGAACCATTGTGAACTACTTAAATTAAACTTGAAGAGGCAGTAGTATCCTTAAGTGGTTTTTGTGATATGATAGATTTTGAAAGTAGGAAGCTGAAAATCAATGGAGAATATCTCTCAACCAAATACAGAATATTACATTCATGTTATATTTAAGCGAAAGATAATGATAGCTATTATTGTTCTGGTAACAATGATAATGGTCATCTCATATTATCTTTTGACAAGACCTGTTTATGAATCCACTTTGAAATTACTTATCGAAGCTCCAAAAGGAAAAGATGTCCCATTTACGGATGAATCCAGCCATGTATCTCCACTTAATTGAGCAGAATTCATTAAAACACAAACTCAAATCATAAAAAGTTATTCCCTGATAGAGGAGGTAGTAAAAAAATTACAGTTACATAAAAGAAAAATTACACCGAATTTGAAAGATAGAATAACTATTTTATTTCGAAAGGTTAATGATTCATTACTACATCAGACCGTTGATGTTTTAAGAAAGAAAAAAATTTCGATAGAACAGGCAAGAGGAACGGATATTGTGATGATAAAGGTTACGGATATAGACCCTCTTGTTGCTGCAGATATAGCCAATACATTGGCACAGGTGTATATGAATTATAGTATAAATATTAAAGGTAGTGAAGCCAGAAGTGCCTATGGTTTTATTACTCAGCAAATCGAAACAACTGCACCAATACTTAAAAAACTCGAAAATGAATTAGAGGATTTTAAACAAAAAGGAAATATAGTCTCTATCGATGAGGAAGCCAAAGAGAAAATCTCAACATTAGCCCAATTGGAAAGGGAATATCTGGCTACAAAAAAAGAAAGAAATGAATTATCAGCTAAATATCAAGATATTAAAGAGAAACTTTCTTGTCAGTCTGTAGAAAAAATCTCAGCTACGGATATTAAAAAAGACCCAATCGTTCAAGAACTCAAATCAAAAATTATGGAGCTTGAATCGCAACTATCTTCATTACTTCTAACTTATGATAAAAACCATCCTAAAATCATAGAAATTACTGCTTCTATTGAAAAACTAAAGGAGGATTTGAAAAAGAATCTCGAAGAGAAGATAAGTGAAACTACGGTTACTACTGACCCAATTTATGACCAATTAAATACAGATAAAGTGGTTATAGAGACACAATTATTCTCATTAGAGGCAAAAGAGGCGACCTTGCTTAAAAATATTTCTGCTATCCAATCCCAATTGAATGAATTGTCGCAAAAAGACCTCATCCTTAACCGGTATTTAAGAGAAATAAATACCTATAAAAATCTCTATAATGTTTTATTAGAAAAACAACAGGAAGCACTTACTTCAGAAATGATAAAATTAGGGAATGTACGAATTGTCGAACATGCAATTCCTGCTGCAAAACCCAAAAACCGTCCTTTACCTATTGCCCTTTTGAGCAGTCTGTTTGGAAGTCTGATTGCCGCTATAATTCTATGTTTCTTTTTAGAATATTTTGATACCTCATTCAAAACCCCAATAGAGGTAGAAGAATATCTTCAAATTGATGTTTTGGGGACTATACCGAGGAGTTAAGAATTAAAAATTAAAAATTAAAAGTTAAAAATGGAAGAAAGAAGAAATGAAGGGAGAATGAAATCCAGCAAGAGTCAGAAGAAATAGCCAAGATTTTGGCATCAACACTAAAAAGTTCAAAGTTAAAAGTTAAAAATTAAAAGTTAAAAGTTAAAAATGAAGAAGGTAGAATCTTTAACTTTTAATTTTTAATTTTTAACTTTTAACTTTTAATTATACCAGGAGTTGGGAATATGATATTAAAGAATATATGGCAAAAGTGGAAAGGGATAAAGGAAGAGAAATATCCACACCGTCTTTTATTAGATACTAAATTTGATTTAAAAACCCCCTTAGTCGTCTCTTTTTATAACCTTTTTGGTAAAATATTTTATATGTTCAACGAGAAATCCATACAGGTAGCCATGCTTACCTCATCGATAGAAGGAGAAGGGAAGTCATTAATCACAGTTAACCTGGGAACAACCCTGTCTGTCTTGGGTAAGAAAAAGGTTTTATTAGTAGATTGTGACTTACATCACCCTGAATTACATCATATATTTAAAGTAGAAAGGACAAAGGGGATATCAGAATTATTAAGTGGTGATGTAAAAATCGAAGAGGCAATTAAACCAACAAGGATTCCAGACCTTTTTCTAATGACAGCAGGTAAAATCCATCTGACTACCTCTATGCTTATCGGCTCGAATATCTTTAAAAATATCCTCAAAGAACTCAAGGAAACTTATGACCTGATATTATTCGATTCCTCTCCAGTAAATTTAACCCAGATACCTACAATATTAGCTCCACTTATGGATGGGGTAATATTTGTTATTCAAGCAGAAAGAACACAAAGGGAGACAATAAAATATGCCTTTGAATCGCTTAAGAATTCAAAAGCAAATATATTAGGAAGTATTTTCAATATGAGATATTAGGCTATACCGAAATACATCTATGGTAAGCTATATCGCACTGCAGGGGAATATTATTATCTGAACTTTTGCGTTTTTTAGAGAGTTGCCAATACAGATTCAATGGTTTTGCCCATTTTCCCTTGTTGGTGGCTCCAGATTAAAAGCTCTTT
>SBAY01000224.1 GCA_005239945.1 Nitrospira sp. | reverse complement strand
GTTTAAGGGGAGAGAAACACTTTTTTCAAAAAGGGTTTCTCTCCCCTTAAAAAACACCTCTCTTTAAACCACTACTAAAAGTTGGGAAATTTTTTTGCCTTTACCAAAAATCTCTTGACAAGTTTTAAAAATATGCTATTATTATGTAGGTAGAGGTTAGAAAGGAGGCATCTCTAACCTTTTCCCTCCAACTTCTAACTTCCAATTTCTCACTTCTAACCTCTAAAGACTTCTAAAAGAGGAGTAAAATGACGGGAACAGAAATACGAACGAAATTCTTGAATTATTTTAAATCACTTGAGCACACTATCAAACCAAGTGCCTCTCTGGTGCCGACTGACCCGACGATTTTATTTACCATTGCCGGGATGGTGCCGTTTAAACCCATATTTTTAGGCGAGGTAATCCCTTTACCTTTTACCCGCGCGGCTTCCTGTCAGCGGTGCATCCGAACCAATGACCTTGAGAATGTTGGTAAAACGGCAAGACACCATACCTTTTTTGAGATGTTGGGTAATTTTTCCTTTGGTGATTATTTCAAAGAGGAGGCAATTGCCTGGGCATGGGAATTCCTGGTAAAAATTGTTGGTCTGCCGATAGATAGACTTTGGGTTTCTGTCTATGAAAAGGATGATGAGGCAGAAGGGTTATGGCGAAAATTTGTCTCTAATGAACGGATTGTGCGGCTTGGCGAGAAGGATAATTTCTGGAAGATGGGCGAGACAGGTCCCTGTGGCCCCTGCTCAGAGATATTGTATGACCAGGGAGAAGAGGCTGGCTGTGGCAAACCTGATTGTAGGGTAGGTTGTTCCTGCGATAGATATATGGAACTGTGGAACCTGGTTTTTACCCAGTTTGACCGAGCACAAGATGGCTCTCTTAGCCCTTTACCTAAAAAAAATATCGATACCGGCATGGGATTAGAACGCTTAGCCGCCGTTATGCAAGGGGTAAAAACTAACTTTGACACGGATTTAGTCAAACCAATAATCGATTATGTTGCCCAAATCACTAAAGTTACCTACGGCTCAGACCTGACAAAGGATGTGGCTCTACGGGTGATTGCCGACCATCTCAGGGGTATTACCTATTTAATCGCGGATGGGGTTATCCCTTCTAATGAGGCACGCGGATATGTCTTACGGGCATTAATCCGAAGAGCCATGCGGCAGGGCAGGAAATTAGGTCTTCATGAATCATTCCTTTTTCAAGTAGTCCCGACGGTAGTCAAAATTTTTAATCATGACTCCAAACTGGGACAAGAAAGGGACCACATCAGCCGAATTATCAAACTGGAAGAGGATAGGTTTATGAGCACATTAGAGCGCGGCTTAACTATCCTGGAGGAGAGCATTAATGAATATAAACGCAAAGGCCAGGAGATAATTTGCGGAACGGATATTTTTAAACTTTACGATACCTATGGTTTCCCGGTTGATTTAACCCAGGAAATAGCCCTTGAATCCGGATTGAAGATGGACCTGGATGGCTTCAATAAGGAAATGGAGAACCAACGCCAACAGGCAAGACTTTCGGGTCAATTTTTCCGGGTAGAAGAAGAAAAAGAGGTTAAAATAGAAGGAGAGACAAGATTTGTTGGCTACGAACTAAGTAAGGCAAAAGCCAGGGTGCTCATGCTCCGCCAGGGTAAAAATGAGGTAGAACAGGTTACTACTGGAGATGAGGTGGAGATTGTCCTGGATTGCACGCCTTTTTATGCCGAATCGGGTGGGCAAACAAGTGATACGGGTTTTATTAATGGGAAAGATGTGGAACTCGTAGTTACAGAGGCAAAATGGTCTGATAAGGTAATATTGCATCAGGCAAAGGTGCAAAAAGGGGAACTCAAACTCAACGATGAAGTAGAGGCAGAAGTTGATTTACCTCGTAGACTATCCATTGCCGCTAACCATACCGCCACACACCTTTTGCAAGCCGCCTTACGTCAGGTATTAGGTAGTCATGTCCGACAATCCGGCTCTTTTGTCGGAGAGGATTATCTGAGATTCGATTTTACCCATCTTGAGGCGATGAAGGAACGCGAACTCAAACGGGTAGAGGAAATCATAAACAAAAAGATAAGGGAAAATCTATCGGTAACTACCTTTGAGACTACCCTTGAAGAGGCGATTAAATCAGGGGCAATGGCCTTATTTGAGGAGGAATATGGTGAACGGGTAAGGGCAGTAAAAATTGGGGATTTTAGCCTGGAGTTGTGTGGCGGCACACATTTGAAAGCTACCGGAGAGGCAGGCTTGTTTAAATTACTAAATGAGTCGGGTATTGCCGCAGGTATAAGAAGAATTGAGGCAGTAACGGCGGAGTCTGCCTACAAATATGTTTGCCAGCGCGAGGAGCAAATCAGCCAGCTCGCCAATCTGCTCAAAACCTCACCTCAGAAAATAACCCAGAGGGTAGAGAGGTTACTTCAGGGGATTAAAGAACAGGAAAAGGAGCTCGCTCAACTTAAATCAAAGGTGGTTTCTTACCAAATACCTGAGTTAGTCAAAGATACCGTTATGCTCGAAGGGATGAAGGTAGTAGCCAGGGAATTGCCCGGGATGGATGCCAACGCACTTCGCAATGCCGCAGATTTAATCCTAACCGCTTTGAAATCAGGGGTAATAGTTTTAGTCTCTTCGTTGGAAAACAAAGTTTTTTGGGTAGTCAAGGTAAGTCAGGACCTGACCGATAAGGTTCATGCGGGTAAATTGGTCAACGAGTTAGCTAAAATCACAGGTGGCGGTGGCGGCGGTAGGGCAGATTTTGCCCAGGCCGGAGGGACACTACCTGATAAAATAAATGAGGCGATGGATAGAGTAGGAGAAAGACTGAAGACCAAAGACTGAAGACTGAAGGAAGATAGGAAGTCCTTCTTCCCTTTAGTCTTTAGTCTTTAGTCTTTAGTCTTCAGTCTTCAGTCTTCCTACCATAGGTAAATTAAAGAATGGGACATAATACCTTAGAGAAGGCAATCGAACTAAAGAAAAACCGCAAATTCAAAGAGGCGCTGGCTGTATTTAATGAAATAATAGCCAACGGGGTAAAAGACTCCTTCCTTTTTTCTAATCTGGCACATCTACATTTTTTACTCAAAGACTACAAACAAGCCTTATCTATGCTCGAGCACTCCATTGCCATAAAAGAACCAAATGCGTTTGTGACTAATCTTAAATCAGAGATTCTCATCCGATTGAACAGGGATACAGAGGCAGAGGACTGGCTGCATCGATTGATTCAACAAACAATGGATAAAGAGGCCATAAAGAAATTAGCCCGACTCTATTTAAAAAACAAACGCTTTGAAGAGGCATTGGTTTATGTCAATCGGCTATTGGATAGTGGTGGCTATGACCGTGATATAATGCTTTTAAAGGGCGAAATATTAACCAAAATGAGGCAGAAAGAAGAGGCAGAAAAGGCATTTAAAACAATAATCGCTAAAAATCCCAAGGATGAATTTGCCTACCAGCGCTTAATCATGTTAAAATTAGAGGATAAACCGCCGGAGGAGATAATCAGGGAATTAGAAACTATTATCTCCGTCCCATCTAAGGCTACAAGTGCCTACTTAAGGTGTCTGTTGGCTAATGCTTATAAAGAAATTCTGCGGTACCAGGAGGCAATTGGCGAATATCATGAAGCACTTAAACTCAAACCTGATTATATCTTTGCCCGTAAACAATTAGGATTTTGTTTGTCTAAGATAAAGGATTATGCCGGGGTAATCCAGGTTCTTTCAGAGGTATTTATCCAGGAGCCGGAAGATACCTATGTCCGCAGTACACTTATCTGTGCCTATGAGAAAACCGGTAGGCAGGATGAAGCAAAAGAACTCCTGGCAAATATCATCGCCCTTCGTCCTGACCAAAAACAATTAATTGGGATAATGAAAAAAATAGGTGGACACCGGTAATGCCAGCAGAAGGTAACCGTTCAGGGAGAGAGACTGTAGGCATTTAGGCTGTAGGACGGAGGTAGGTGAGATGATATGAAACTCAGGAATTTGATAACCACGGTTTTGATTACGACTTAAAAATATGGAAAACGAGAAGATTTTGGGTGGTCAATACTCAATAGCTAACAGTCTACAGCCTATAGCCTAAACAACCTAAACGCTTACCTTTATTTAAGCATTCTTTAGATGTGGTCAAAAAGATCCACCTTCAAGGCATCTGGATGGGTTCTAACTTCAATCTCAATGCCATATTGAGTGGATAATTGCCGAAATATTTCGAGCTCTTTCTCATTCATTGAAATTGAGGGAAATATCTGCTTACGGTCAGGGGTAAATTTCATGACACCTACCTTTATATTTTTGATTTTTACCCCTTCCTGAACCAATCGTAAGGCATCATTCGGATTACCAATAAGCAACATCGTTACCTGTGATTCGAATTTTCCTTGTTTGATTAATTCAGCCGCCTCTTTAATAGAAAGAATAAATGCCTTTATCCCTTCGGGTGTGGCTAACATCATTAATTTCTTTTGCATCTCATTTGCGGCTACTTTATCATTAGCAACTATAATCTGCTTACAGTTTATAGCCCTTACCCACCCTACGGCAACCAAACCATGAATAAATCTATCATCGATTCTAACTAACTCTATGCTCATAGTTAAGAGAATAGGGGGAAGGGAGAAGGGAGGAAGGCTGAAGGTTGTTAGGTTGTAAAATTCCTTCCTACCTTCAGCCTAAATGCCTTCAGCCTTCCTACCTTCCTTTCCATTCCCTATTACCTCCCTTTTAACATTTCTTTTAAATCCACGATGTTTTTTATAGATGAATCCTTAGCTTTTTGAAGGACATAGTGGAGCTCTTCACCTTGATGGGTAATAATGCTGATAATCATAGGTAAGTTGACTCCACAAATAACTTCAATTCCCTTTTGCTCAAGGAACTCACCGGCAACCTTTGAACAACTACCATGGAGTAGGTCTGTCAGTAAAAGTATCCCTTCACCTTTATCTACCTTTTCAATAGCCCTGGTAATCTTTGCATGTAAATCATCCAGTCCTTCATGTCGAGAAAAGGTAACAGTTTCTATGTTTTTACTTTTGATACCCAATAATTCTGCGGTTTCAACAAGTTTAATACATAGGTCACCATGCGTGACAATTACTATACCTATCATTTTTTATACTTCCTGTTTGCCGACAACTTAAGTTCCCATTTCCCATGATTGTAGATATTTTATTTGTTCTGGCGTCAGGGTATCGATTTCAATTCCCATAGCCTTTAATTTTAGTAAGGCAATTTGCGAATCGATTTCTTCAGGGACACCATAAACCTTTAATTCGAGTTTTCCGGCCATTTTCTTCATATATTCGGCACATAAGGCCTGATTGGCAAAACTCATATCCATCACTTGAGCCGGGTGTCCTTCTGCAGCGGCCAAATTTACTAATCTACCCTCTCCGAGCAGATTGATTCTTCGTCCATTCTTCAGGGTAAATTCCTCGACTGACTCCCGGATGGTTCTTTTAGAGATAGATAATTCTTTTAACTGGGTTAAATTGATCTCTACATCGAAGTGTCCTGAATTACAGATTATTGCCCCATTTTTCATTACTTCAAGGTGTTCTTTTCGGATAACACTTGTATTCCCGGTTAAGGTACAAAATATATCCCCGATTTTAGCCGCCTCGCTCATGGGCATAACCTGGTAACCATCCATCACTGCTTCAAGTGCCTTCAGCGGGTTGACCTCAGTGATAATTACTCGTGCTCCGCCACCTTGTGCCCGCATGGCTAACCCTCGACCACACCAACCATAACCACAAACAACAAAGTTAGTGCCAGCAATAAGCCTGTTTGTTGACCGAATGATACCATCTAAGGTGCTTTGTCCCGTTCCATAACGATTATCAAAAAAATGTTTAGTCTGGGCATCATTTACCGCCACGATTGGGAATTTCAAAACCTTATTTTTTTCCATACTTCGTAATCTAATCACGCCGGTACTTGTTTCTTCTGTGCCGCCTATTACCTTTTCAATCAAATCCTGCCGTTTGGTATGAATACTTGAAACCAAATCCGCCCCGTCATCCATAGTAATATTTGGCTGATAATCCAGAACAGAGGTGATATGCTTATAGTAAGTTTCATTGTCTTCACCTTTAATCGCAAAGACCGGTATTCCATGATTTTTGACTAAAGCTGCGGCTACATCGTCCTGTGTGCTTAATGGATTAGAGGCACATAGAACAACATTTGCTCCACCTGCCTTCAGGGTGATAACTAAATTAGCCGTTTCCGTAGTTACATGTAGGCAGGCGGCTAATGTTACCCCGGACAGAGGTTTTTCTTTTTCAAATCGTGCCTTGATTAATCTTAAAACCGGCATATCCTGTTCTGCCCATTCAATCCGTAAGTTACCTTTTTGTGCTAAGTTAATGTCTTTAATATCGTAATTCAATTTTTTTCCCTCCTTAAGATTTATTTTGTCAACTTATCATTCTGCCTGATGTATTCGAATCCGACCAACTTCGACAATCCACAGTTCCTTCCCTATCGGCATTTGAATAAGTGTGTGTAAAAATTGCCGAATTAGTTGTTCTAACAAAGCAAGACCTGGATTTCGAGGGGCCCGAATGACAACTATGCCACTGGCTTGAGTTGGTGGAAAACGAGTTACATCAGCAAAATCTATATCCAGCGTTACCAAACATCGTTGTTCAGCACAACACACTTCATAGAGATGCTCATCTGAACATCCCTGTAGCCTTTGGTCATAAACTGTTTGAACATCATATCCTGCATTACGAAAAAGTTGTTGAGTTCGAGTTCCAAAGTTTTCATCAAGTTTGAACTTCATGCTGCTGCCTCAACAGGAATTTCAACATACCGTTCCCGTGTCATCTCTGCACCATAAGCAAGAACGGCGTAAATATCCTCTTTTGTCAATTGAGGATACTCAGCAATAATTTCTTCGATTGTCATACCCTTGGATAAAAAATCGAGAATCAGGGATACCCAAATTCGCGTACCTCGAATACATGGTTTACCGAAACAAATATTTGGTTCAACAACGATCCGTTGAAGAAGCAAATTCACCCTTTACCTCCTAAATTAATTTTAGATTTTAGATTGTCGATTTTGGATTATTTTTCAATCATCAACTTCAATCATTCTTCTCATCATGCCTTTTGCTTAAGGACTTCTGCCTTATCGGTCTTTTCCCATGTAAATTCATCTTCCTCTCGCCCAAAATGCCCATAGGCGGCAGTCTTCAGGTAAATTGGTCTGAGGAGATTCAAATGGCTAATTATTCCTTTTGGTGTCAACGAAAAGTTTTCTCTAATCAGGGTGACTAATTTTTCCTCAGGAATCTTTCCTGTCCCCTTGGTATCAACCATAATAGAAACCGGGTCCGCCACACCAATGGCATAGGACAATTGCACCTCGCATTCGTCAGCTAATTCTGCGGCAACAATATTTTTGGCTATGTATCGAGCCATATAACTCGCCGAGCGGTCAACCTTCGTTGGGTCTTTACCGGAAAAACAACCTCCACCATGTCTTCCCCAACCACCATAAGTATCGACTATTATCTTTCTGCCTGTAAGTCCTGTATCCCCTACCGGCCCACCAATCTCAAATCTACCTGTTGGATTAATAAAATATTTTGTGTCTTTGTCTATCAAGTTAGCCGGAAGGATTTTTTTGATAACCTCCTCGATAACCCCTTCTCGAATAATTTCTATCGTTGCTTCCTTATGGTGTTGAGCAGAAATGATAACCGCATCTATCCTCACCGCTTTGCCGTCTTTATATTCGACTGTTACCTGTGATTTCCCATCAGGTCTTAGAAAATCAAGGATATTTCTTTTGCGGACATAGGTCAATCGTTTGACTAACTTATGGGCCAACATAATGGGTAGCGGCATTAATTCTTTGGTCTCATTTGTTGCATAACCAAACATCATCCCCTGGTCCCCGGCTCCATCACGGTCCACACCCAGGGCAATATCTGGTGATTGCTCATTAATACAGGTTAGAATCGCACAATCCTGATAATCAAATCCATACTCAGGATTGGTATAGCCAATTTCCTGAATCACCTTTCGGGCGATTTTAGGTACCTCTATGTAACAATCAGTCGTGATTTCCCCTGCCACCAGGACTAATCCCATGCCGACTAATGTCTCACAGGCTACCCGAGCTTTCTGATCCTTTTCTATAATTCCATCCAACACACCATCCGATATCTGGTCGGCAATCTTATCCGGATGTCCTTCTGTAACCGATTCAGAAGTAAATAAAAAGTTTTTCCCCATTGTTTCCATTTCCTCCTTTATATTTTGAAGTAGTCTTCTGCAAAATTCATAATCTCTTGATATTTCAACAAATTATGTAATTATTTTTCTTGGCTTTTCCTCCATACTCTGACCCGCTTCCTTTATACACCTTCTTTTAGCCACAAAGACACAAAGAGAGAGCTTTGAGCCTGGAGCATAGAGCCTGGAGAAAAAAGAATTTCCCTGCTCCGTGCTCTTTGCTCAATGCTAATTCTTTGTGTCCTGGTGACTTTGTGGCATATCTTTCCTCACATTTCTCATTTTGCAGAAGTCTATTTTGAAAACCTTCAGCCATTAGATTTCAACAAAAAGAAGTATTACTTCAAACTAAAGGCTAACCGCGGATATCTAAACGCTTACTATTTTATCATAAAACAATTAGTTTTGCAACTATTTTTTTTGACAATTCTTCAATTCAGACATTAGACTTCAGACTTTAGACATCAGACTTAGAGTAAACATTCAGCGTTCAGCCTTGCAACTCCTGCAGCACCTCTTTTAAAAAACAGATACTTTCATCATCGGAAGTCCATTTCATAATCAAGCAATTAGTCCGTTTGGGATTAAGTTTTAAATACTCAGGGAATAAGCTAATCAATGAAATTACCTTTGGGATTAATTTTTCTTCAAGCGGTAATTCAAGCATCAGATGTCCATCCGCAAAACTCAAATTGGTAATGCCGACCGCTTTAGCCATAAGCCGCATATGGAGAAGTTCCAGGAGTCTTTTGACCGGTAGTGGGATTTTTCCATACCTATCCGCAATCTCTTCTTCCAATTTTTGCAATGTCTTAAAATCCCGGGCACAGGAGAGCTTTTTATAAATGGCATATCGCTGAGTAGTCGAAGTGATATACTCTTCTGGGATATAGGTATCGCAGGGCAAATCAACTACCGGCAGACTGTCATCAACCACTTCCTCGCCTTTTAATTTAGCCACTGTCTCCTGCAGTAATTTACAATACAAATCGAATCCCACGGCCAGGACATTTCCATGTTGTTCAGCTCCGAGGATATTGCCTGCCCCGCGTATTTCTAAATCCCGCATGGCTAATTTGAATCCGGAACCCAATTCTGAAAATTCCCGTATGGCCGACAGCCGTTCTTTAGCCAGGTCAGACAACAATGACCTGACCGGGTATAAAAGATAGGCATAAGCCATGTGTTTTGCCCGGCCTACCCTGCCTCTTAATTGATAAAGCTGAGAAAGACCAAATTGATGGGCATTGTTAATGATAATCGTATTGACACTGGCAATGTCTATCCCGGACTCGATAATCGAGGTAGAAAGCAAGACATCATATTCACGCATCAGGAATGCCAACATCACCTTTTCAAGCTCATGTTCAGCCATTTGTCCATGGGCTATGGCTATTTTTGCCTCAGGCACTATTTTTTTTAAGGATTTTGCTATTGCCTCGATGGTTTTTACCTGGGTATGCACAAAGTAAATCTGTCCTTGCCTGTCCATTTCCCGCAGGATTGCCTCTCTGATTACCTGCTCGCTAAAAGGCAAAACAAAGGTTTTTATAGGTAATCGTTCTGGAGGTGGGGTGTTGATGATACTCATATCCCGGGCACCAGATAAAGACATATATAAAGTTCGAGGGATAGGTGTAGCGGTTAACGCCAACACATCTACCAATTTACGGAGTTGTTTAAGCCGTTCCTTATGCTGAACACCAAATCGCTGTTCTTCATCGATAATCACCAGACTCAAATTCTGAAATTCGACATCCTTTTGAAGCAGTCGGTGTGTGCCAATAATTATGTCTATCTCCCCTGTCTTTAATCCTTCGAGTATCTTTCGTTGTTCTGCCTTAGTCCTGAATCGACTTAACATCTCCACCTTGATTGGGAAAGGGGCCAGCCTCTGGGTAAAGGTATTGTAGTGCTGAGCGGCTAAGATAGTTGTTGGCACAAGCACAGCTACCTGTTTATTATCCATCGTCGCCTTGAATGCGGTTCTTAAGGCTACCTCTGTCTTGCCGTAGCCAACATCACCACAAACCAATCTATCCATTGGCTCATGTTTTTCCATGTCAACCTTAATCTCCTCAATCACCTTGAGTTGGTCGGGGGTTTCTTCATAAATAAATCCTGCCTCAAATTCATATTGCCAATCACTATCCTTAGAAAAGGCATAACCGGGTAATGCCTTGCGGGAGGCATACAACTCGATTAATTCCTGAGCGATTGACTCAACCGACTTTTTAACCTTTTTCTTTACCCGTGACCAGACGGCATCATTAAGCCGATATATCCTTGGCGCCCTATCCTTATCCCCAATATATTTCTCGACCAACCCAAACTGGTCTAACGGCACATAAAGTTTATCTTCATTGGCATATTCAATCAGCAATAAATCCTTTTTGAGCCCCTCGACCGTAAGAGTAGTCAGCCCTGAGTATTGACCAATGCCGTAATTGATATGGACAACATAATCCCCCGGCTTAAGGTCGGTAAAGGTGGAAATAGGCAGGGTATCTGTGTGGTCGAATCTCCGCGTGCCCAGATGTGATGAATAGCCAAAAAGCTCCTTGTCTGTAATCAGAACCAATTGGAGTTCCGGGAATTGGAACCCCTGGTTAAGATTAGCCGTAACCAGAGGAATCTCCACATCGTGAGTCTGCAATAATTCCTTGATTCGTTCTTCCTGTCCCTTGTAGCCGGCGGCGATAACCACCTGACTCCCTTCTTCCTGCCACCTCTTGAACTCATCAATAAACAATTGAAAGTTATTCTTGAATTCTAACGGAGGTTTGGCGAAAAACTCAAATCCACCTTCAGCGAGGCAAGCCGTATCTTCAAAGGTTAAGAGTTGTCGGGTATTTATTTCGCGCTGAAAATCCGGCCAACTTATTAAAAATTGGTCTGGATGAGGTAGATTTTGAATTTTGGATTTTGGATTTTGGATTTCTTCAATCGAAAATCCCGAATTCCGATTCCGCGATGAGACAAGCATTTCATACTGCGAAAACACCTCTCCTGTTAGCCGCCCAGCCTCGTTTTCTAAATAGGCCGGGTCGTCTAAGACAATTAAGGAGGATTCCGGTAAGTAATCGAATAGCGTGGCTGTGTTTTGTAACAACCCCCTAACCTCCTTTATTAAGGGGGAATCTACCCCACTAACCTCCTGTGTTAAAAGAGAAGACGGCAGAATGGTCGTTTGCTCCATAAAAGAAACCGACCTTTGAGTAATCGGGTCAAATTGGCGCAGGGATTCGATGTCATCCCCAAAGAATTCTATTCGCACCGGGAGTTCGGCATTTATGGGGAAGACATCCACAATGCCGCCGCGATGGGAAAATGTGCCTTTTGTCTCCACCATATCATCCGGGGAATAGCCACTTTGCATAAGTTTTTCCAAAAGCACATCCCGCTTAATGGTAGCTGAGGTTTCCAGAAGGAGTTTTGATTCATTCAAGGTTGAGCAAGAAGCGACTTTAAAGAGGCTTGCCTGCAGGGAACTGACTAAGATTATATCTTCCCGGTGGTCGCTGAGATTATTCAGGATGGCCAGTTGCTCTCCGACTAAATCCTTGTGTGCGGGCACTTCATCATAGGGAAGAACCTCCAAACTCGGAAAGAGAAAAACCTCCGTAGTGTCTTTTAAAAACGCCGTTAACTCTGAATAAAGTCTTTCTGCCTGAGTTTGTCCCGGCAGGATAATAAAGATAGGATGGGAAATCTCCCTTTTTAATCCGGCTAAGAAATAAGCCTTGGCTGCGCCATAAAGTCCACAAACAGATTGTTTCTTTTTGCCGGTATTTATATTTTTGGCGATACTGGTAAACTCAGGTGACTTTTTAAGTAAAGGTAGATACGAGGGTAAATTCATTTATTAAATATTTTAAGCCTCCGGTGGAAGGAAATGGTCAGCGGTAAGTGGTAATCGGTAAATACTTATCTGATTACCGATTACCATTCGCCACTTACCATTCTTTTAATTATCCCTCCTGATAGAACAATTTCAATGCCTTTCCTATTGCCGGCAGCACCTGGTTTTTTCGTGAGAGGATACCTTTCAGGAATAATTTATCTTCAGCTGTTTCAAAGGCTAATTCAATAATTTTAGAATTCCCGGCAAAAATCAGGTAACTACCTTCATTTAAAATATCGGTGATTAACATCATAACTAATTCTAATTTATGTGCTTCTTTAAGGTCATTTAATTCCTTTTGAAAGGCATCCGTTAATTTCAGTATATTTCCGGTATCAACAGTTTCGAACTGACCAATGCCAATATTTCTATTCCCCATTTTATATTCTTTGTAATTACTCATAACTATCTCTTTAATCGACTTTTCCTCGATTATACTTCCATGACGAAACATATTAATCCCAAATTCATTTATCTCCACCCCACAGCCCAGGGCAAGTTTTTTGGCTAGGGTAATATCTTTTTGAGTCGTGGTTGAGGATTTGAAAAGCAGGGTATCGGATAAAATGCCGGCAAGTAGTATCCCGGCAATTTCTTTGCTCGGGCTGATAAAATGTTGTTCATATTTTGTGACAATTAAGGTAGCCGTGCTTCCAACCGGTTCTCCAGTATAGGGAATAGGCATTCTACTTTGAATATCCCCGGTGCGGTGGTGGTCAATAATCTCGATGATTTCTGCCTCCTCAATTCCTGCCCCGGCCTGGAATATCTCATTATGGTCAACCAAAATCACCTTTTTACCACTGGCCTGTAGCAAATCTCTAGCCGTCACTACGCCGATTACCTTATCAAATTCATCTACTACCGGCATGGAGCGGGCAGGGGAATTAATTACTACCCCTTTTGCCTCACTAATCCGGGTGTCGGGTGTTAAACCGGTAATATTTGTATTCATCAGGGTTTCAACTGAGGCAGAAAGCTTGGTCAATCGAACAGAGGTAATGGTATCGTAAGGAGAGACAATAAGTGTTGCCCCTGATTTTTTAGCTAAATCAACTACTACTTGAGTTGGAGAAAAGCCACCGGTAATGATAAGACATCGGACACCTGCCTCAAGATTTGCTATTTGAGCATCCTCTCTATCCCCAATTAAGACAATATTATCAAAACCGTAGTAAGTCCTGATTTTCTCAGACATCGAACTAACAGCCATAGCCCCGATAATAAGGTTACCATTAGGGAATGCCGTCTCGATATTACCAACAATCAATGTTCCATTGAGGCATTGCAGGATATTTTTAACCGTAGTATTTACCTGTCTGTCTGTCTCGATATCCATTTCTGCCACTAACATAGCGGCAAGTTTGGTAATATCGATAACCCCTTTCAGTTCTAAATCCTTTCCTATCGGCACCATCATAAACCCTTTTTTTTTGACTATATCCAGAACATCTTTGATTGGCGCCCCAATGTCGATAACTATGGCCGGACTACTCATCACATCCCCTACCCTTAAATAAAAATCATCAATTACCTGGGGCGTTTCAACCCCAAAATAATCAAGGACAAATCTTGTCTCATTATTTATCTTACCCACCGTTACCGGCTTAATGTTCTTCATACCCAATGCCTCTTTTAACTTAGCATAAGCAATAGCCGAGACGACCGTATCCGTATCCGGGTTTTTATGCCCGACGATTAAAATTAATTCCTGTTGTGCCATTTTTTCACCTCATTAATAATATTTTAACACCTAATCTCCAAAAAGTCAATTAAAATAAATTTCAGCCATGACAATTTGAAAGGAATTTTTTATCACGAAATGACGAAAGGATGAAAGCACGAAAATGGAATTTGAAATGAAATTCTTTAATATTTTTCCCCTTTTCCCCTATTTCCCCGTTTTCCCTTACTTACACCTGAATACTTTTTGTGTTTTCTGATTTTCGTATTTTCGTGATAAGATTTTTATATTGTGCTTTCAAATTGTCTGTAGTTACTGAAAATCCTTTGACAATACAATAAAACTTTGGTATACTCCTTTACCAGGAGGTGAAATACATTGGCAAATTTAATAAATTTAGATAATCTTCCACCTAAGGTAAAGGAATTTGTTGTTCCTTATGCAAATAAGTTAATTAAACTCCATAAAGATAATCTTAAATGTATAATGGTCTATGGAAGTTCTACTCAATCAGAAGATTTTGCTATTAAACGGTCAAATATCAATTTGCTTGTTATTTTAGGTGAAATTGGCATTCAAGATCTGAAGAAAAGTGCTAAATTAGTTACTGGTTGGGAGCGAAAAAGGAAAATTGTCCCATTATTCCTTACCATAAGACACATAAATACCTCTTCAGATGTCTTTCCCATTGAATTTTTGGAGATGAAGGAAAATAATGTTTTAATATACGGAGAGGATGTCTTTAAAGAAGTAGAAATTCGTCCTGAAAATATTCGTTTGCAGTGTGAAGAGCAACTAAAAGGTAAACTTATTAGACTCAGACAGGCATACCTTGAATTAGGAGCTAAACCTCGAGCACTTGAAAACTTAATGATAAATTCTCTAACTTCATTAATCCCTATATTAAGAAACCTACTTCGCCTTAAAGGTAAAAAAGAACTCCCAATTAAAAAAAGACAGATAATAAATGCTGTAGCAGAGGAATATGAAGTATCTCAATCTCCTTTATTAAAAATATTAGAAAGTAAATTAGGAATACGCCGATTAGCTAAAGATGAGATAGAGTCTATATTTGAGAAGTACTTAGAAATACTTCAAAAATTGGCTATTGCAGTAGACCAATTAAAGGTATGATAATAATGAAAAAAGTCTTTATATTACCCATTATCTTTCTTTTTATTGTAATCAATAAATGTTATGCCCAGGAAGTTGAGTATCCAAAACCAATTGGTTATGTCAATGACTTTGCTAATGTCATTCCAGATAAGGATGAAATTGAAATCAGCCAGTTAATTTATGAGTTAAAACAAAAGACTAAAGGAGTTGAAATAGCGGTAGTTACTATTGAAAGTATTGCACCATTAACGATAGAAGAGTATGCGGTTAGATTATATGAAAAATGGGGTATAGGGAAAAAGGGTGTAGATAATGGGGTATTGGTGCTTTTGGCTATAAAAGAGCGAAAAATGAGAATAGAGGTAGGTTATGGATTAGAAGGAGTACTACCAGATGGTAAATGTGGGGAAATAAGAGATAGATTTATGATTCCTTATTTTAAACAAGGTGAGTTTGGTAAGGGGGTAGTATATGGGACAGTAGCTATTATTCAAATAGTAGTAGATGAATATAATGTGCAATTAAAAGGATGTAAAGGGTATAGTTATTCAAGACAAAGAGAATATGAACCTTCATATTCACCTTTACAAATTCTCTTATTTCTACTTCTAATTCTTCTTTTCGGTAAGGTTTTATCCTTTCCTTTGGCACTATTGTCTGGAGGATATTGGTATAGGGGTGGAGGTTCTGTTATAGGTGGATTTGGTGGTGGATTTGGTGGATTTAGTGGATTTGGTGGTGGTTTAAGTGGTGGTGGTGGAGCTTCAGGAAGCTGGTAGTAAATAAAATTAAAATTAATAGGAGGTTAAAAAACAAAAAAGGATGTATTATTGCTTTGGTGGTAGTTGGGAGTATAGTTTTAATTCTGCTGATGACCGTAGGATGGGTGTCTTCCCACTACAATCGTATGGTCACTGCTAAAGAGAGCATCTCTCCTGCATGGGCACAGGTAGAAAATCAATTACAACGAAGAAATGATCTTATTCCAAACTTAGTTAATGCGACTAAGGGGTATATGAGACATGAGAAGGAAATTTTTACTCATATTGCCGAGGCACGAGCAAAATTAGCAGGAGCTAAAACTATCCCAGAGAAGATTGAAGCTTATACAGGATTAGAGAGTGCATTAGGAAGATTATTAGTGATTGTAGAAAGATACCCTGATTTGAAGGCAAATCAAACCTTTATTCGATTAATGGATGAGTTAGCTGGAACTGAAAATAGGATTGCAGTTGAAAGAAGACGGTATAACGAAGCTGTGAGGCTGTACAATATGATTATCAAACAAATTCCTGGGAGATTTTTTGCCGCTATATTTAATTTTGAAGAAGCAACATATTTTAAGGCACCTGAAGAGGCAAAACAAGTGCCAAAGGTGGAATTTTAACCCAAGTTTACCATCAAATATAGATAAGTTTAGTAATTCCAAGTATTCAAAAAATTTTATGGGCACTACGGATTTTAAATCTTAGTTTGTTTTGTCTTGAGTGGACAATGATTCAACACAAAGAGCATTAAAGATTGCTTTGT
>SBAY01000312.1 GCA_005239945.1 Nitrospira sp. | reverse complement strand
TTCGTAAAGGAAAACTCCATAAGTCCGGTCTATTACCTGCTTGGATAAGTACCTTCGTGGATAAGGGAAGAAAAGGGAAATGAATATTTACCCAATCTTTTTAGCGAAGGTTGGGTTTCTTGTTTTTTAAGCCTTTCGCAAAGTGTGTCAAGAAAAAAATTTAGTAAGCGGATAAAGCGGATAAAAAATATCTGCTCAATCCGCTTAATCCGATTACTAAAAAGTCCGATTACCAAAAAGGAGGTGAATAAGGATGGATAGTAAAAAGACTAACACCGAGACTAAAATATGTGGTTGTTGCCAGAGTAACCAGACAACAAAGGATGAGACAATCTCCTACCGACTGAAATGTGAAAAGACAGCTAATGGTTTATCTCACTTTGTCATGTATGGCGATGTGCCTGAGGAAAAATCTCTAGTATGAAAATCATCGTGTAAAAAAAGTTAAAGAAAGGTTTAAGGGGTCGAGGGGTCAAGGGTAAGAAAGAAAAAAATCTTCATCTTACCCTTGAACCCTTAAACCCTTGACCTCTATTTTCAGGAGAGGAGGATGTAAAATGCCCAAAAATCTCAAATATGAAGAACGACTTGTCTCGTCTAATCTTAATGATAATCAGTTATTATCTCTTGACCCACATAATGTCTTCTGGGGAATTACCTCAAAACAAGCTGGTGAGTCTATTGCTTCGGATAAAATCTTATCCTTGTATAAAAAGGTCAGAAATAGGTTAGATGCCCAGATGGAGGATTTTAGATTCAGTGCTAATCTGACGGCGATTTATATCGACCCTACAGACAGATGCAATGCAGATTGTCCTTATTGTTATGTCCCGGCCCAAATCAGAAAAAACGGCAAGCAGATGAATGAGGAACAGCTTAAATATGTCTTGCAGAAAATAGCTCGTTATTTTAAAAGGCTTGCTTTGTTGAAGAAAAATATAAAGCCGGTCATCATATTTCATGCCAGCGAGCCACTCCTGGCTAAGGATATTATCTTCAAGGCGATAAGTGATTTTGGCAAACAGTTTCATTTTGGTCTTCAGACAAATGCCCTTTTACTTGAGCAAGCAGATGTAGAATTCCTAAAAAAGCATCGCGTTGGTGTGGGCATCTCCCTGGATTCATCTGACCCTCAGATGAATAACAAACAAAGACTAAGTCGAGAAGGTAATGGAAACTTTGCCCAGGCAGTCCAGGCAATTGAGTGGTTTGACGGATACAAAGGATTAAATGTAATTGCTACGATTACTAAATTTAATGTCGGTCATCTGCCGGAGTTGGTGAAATTTTTGCATTCCAAACGGGTTAGTTGTGTCCTTCTGAATCCGCTTCGTCTAACCGCAAAACCTGCCCGAAAATTACAACCAGAGCAAAGCCTTATGACTAAGTATTTTATAGAGGCTGTCCAGAAGGCAATGGAATTATCCCGGTCGTCTAACCACCGTATTATTATTGGTAATTTTGCCAATACCATTTTAGCCATAGTTGCCCCAACTGCCCGTCGGTTGATGTGTGATATTTCTCCTTGCGGCGGTGGACGATGTTTCCTGACCATTACTACCTCCGGTGAGATGATTCCCTGCGGTGAGTTTATTGGCTTAGATGGCTCCTCTGGCGGGAATATTTTTAAGACCACCATTTCAAAGGCTATGCAGTCTAAACCCTTTAAAAAAATCAGGGCAAGGATTGTGGAGAAAATCGATGAATGTAAGGTTTGCGAATTTAGAAATATCTGCGGGGCACCCTGTCCGGCAGAACTGCATTCACTGGGCAATATGTATCAGCCTTCAGTGTTTTGCGAGTTTTATAAGGAAATAATCAAATATGCCTTTAAATTAATCGCTGAGGATAAGGCCAAATATCTGATTCGAGAAGAGGGTTGGAAAAACCTTGAATACGATTATAACCTTTCCGTATAAAGAGTAGTTAAAAGAGTTCAAGGGTTTAAGGGCAAGGAAGAAAAATCCTTTATTCTTCCCTCAACCCTTTACATAATAGCACAATCTTCAAGGGTTGTCAACTACCTTTCTTGCATTCTATCGGAGTACTGTAATCTCTCGGTTAACAGTTGGTAATCCTAAACTCCATATTGTTTTACTTTTGATTGCAAATTGGTATTAACTTACGATTAGCTGTCATTGGGGATAGTTTCAAAGAATTGATATTGGACTAAAATTTTGCCAGGAGTGAAATTTGCTGAGTATCGCCTAAATCCTGATGAGGAACATAGGCGTAATCCAATTGATAAATACTTATCTTTAAACCGGCACCTAATGTTATATTGGAATTAGACTTATTACCTTTAAATTTATAACCTGTTCGTAAAGCCAATATTGGATTAATCCAATATTCTACACCTACATTAACTTTGAGCTCCTTTTCTATAGGTTTAATGATATCCAGAGCTATTAATAAATCATTTCTTCTATAGGCTGTACCCAATTTAATATTAAGCGGTAAGGCATCACTTTCTTCCTCATATTTCATATTACTCCCTATGTTTTGGATAACTCCACCAATATCCAGATTATTTACAGGAAGGTGGTATAGTCCACCTATATCACAAGCAAAAGCAGTTGCTTGTGAACTCTGGGCTAATTCACTATGAACCATCTTTAGATTGCCACCTATGGAGAGATTTTCTACTATCTTGCTAGCATAAGATAGCAGAAATATATAATCGCTCTGAGCTTTTATTCTCTTAGTTACTCCATCAGGGTAGTAAATTGTAACTTCTCCTCCGTCTAATGTTGAGAGACCACATCCAATCACTCCCAATTTTATATGTTGGGCATACCCCACAGATTTATAGCTTGTATCTACCACACCATTTAAGTAATAGCCTATAAATTCTTTATCATAGTTGAGTAAAGATAACCCTGCGGGATTCCAAAAGATAGCATTAACATCATTAGCGGCGGCAGTAAATGCCTCCCCCATTCCTATTGCCTGAGCACCTGTAGGGTAGTTCAGGATTATTCCTCCTCTTGTGCCCGGTCCTCCAGCATAGGCAAGAGTTACATTAGTAAAAATGAACATACTTATTAATAGCCTTTTCATCTTAAAATCCTATCCTTCATTTTATAACGATGACCTTCTCTATCTTCTTATAATCTCCTGCTTTGAAATAAAGCAAATATGTACCACTTGCTACTGTACTTCCCCTTTCATTCTTTCCAAACCAATCTATTGAATATGACCCAGCATCCTTCTCTTCATCAACCAATGTAATTATTAACTCACCAGGCAAATCATACAATTTAATAATCACATGGCATCTCTGCTCTAATTTATAAACGATTGTGGTATGCTCACCCTTAGCCGGGTTAAAAAGATTATTGATAGGGATAATCGGTAACGGCGGTGATGCAATAATCTCAAAATCCTGGTTTGTATAATCCTGAGCAAGTCCTGTATAACTTCTATTTGACGGCTTAAATTGCATCCCATAAACAGGGGTTGGTGTTACGATATAGTCACCAGAAGGTATCTCCGTGAATTCATAATATCCATCTTCTTTTGTCCAATAGGTTGCTGATTTATCCCCGCAAAGTTCAACCTTTACATAGGATACCCCTTTATTATCAGAATCTTTAGCTTTACCCTTAATAGAATAAACGGCAGAGGGAATGATGCTACAGGTATCACTCCCTGACCCACCACCTGAATAGAATACCCAGGCGGTATTGACGATATTAGCTCCACTGGTAATCTTTGGTAATAACCAGATTCCTATGATAATAAAGATTAAACTACACTTTTTCAACATGTTCCAAACCTCTTTTTCCCATAAATTAGGTTAGTCATTGGGGGAAAACTCGTTTTCTGTCTCGGACAGGAACAAACCTACCAGAGGTATTACCTCTTTATGGTTATCCGACTTGTTCCACCGTTGACTAACCAATCACTTTTTCCCAAATATCAATCAATTTTTACCCGATAGAGAATTGTTACCGATATTCCACTCTCAACAGTGATTTCAACTGTATTACCGTTATCTCCAGCTTCATTCTTTCCTGCAATAATTGTCTTTGACATCTTCCCATAGTTAGCTTTATCATCAGCAGGTTCATACTGATTTGTCTGGGCAATATTATCTACCTTAATTCCCGTACCTGTACCGTAGGCATCCGGTTGAAATGTAACACCTACAGGTAATGTATCCAGCATTACAACAAACCTGGCTGTTTCTTCACCGGTATTTTTAAGTATCACCTGATATTCTACTATCTCGGTAGATGTCCCCACAACTGAATCGGTATAGGTGCCATTTCTTGTTATATTCCTTCCTCTTTTCTCAATTATTATATTTGGTGGTGTCTTCAGAATCAAATCGCAACTATCAGTAGCTGTATAAGTACCACCACTTCCATCTTTATAATTAAGATTTGCGGTGTTAGTAGTCGTCCCTCCTGCCAACGCTAATTTTGTGAATATCAACATTACTACTCCCCATACATATAACATCATTATCATCTTTTTACCCATCTTTTTTCACCTCCTTGTCTTTTCTTAAAATTTAAAAAATGGTAAATTTGTCCAGGTCAGCAACCCCATATTGTTGACCATCGGTTTCAAACTTAATAGTATGAATACCTGTAGTTATTGACCCCAAATCAATAGCTGCTGTTTCAGTAAAGATATTCCAATTCCCTTGATTTACAGGATAAAAACTTACCCTTGGGGTAGTTTCTTCATCTAAATATACTCGGATAGGAACATAGGAACTACTATATTTACTATATCTTAAAATCAGATACAGATGTTCACTTTTATGCAAATTGATATTCTTATACTTCACATATCCTGCCTTCCCAGGCCAGGGGCCATATCCTTCACAACCAAATTGGCCGTGAACCTTTGACGCAGAAGCATTTGACCTCCAAATCATTGTTCCTACTGTATATTCATCCGGATATTCACATTCGCGTGTATATTGTTGAATTACTTTAGATTGAAAGGTTAATGCCTCTGAACTATTAGAAGTCATTGTTCCTACAGTCCATTTTAAGTTTGGCTTTTGCGAATCATCTGCTTCCTTACCGGTTATTACCCCAGTATAAGTGAGTCCATCCGGAACTTTATCTGTAACAACTACATCTGTTGCTGTTCCAATTCCTGTATTTTGAACTAAAATCTTAAATTCTATTATATTGCCTTCCACAATTTCCTCTGGATCAAAATACTCACTACCAATCCCTCGCTGACTTATATTTCTTGCTTTTTTAGTAATAATCATATTTACTTCTCTTGGGGTCTTAATTAAATCGTAACCTTTTTTTAAAAAAGTATTGTTCTGGATAGCGGCTTGCAAATCATTTCTAATATTAGAATCTGTCATTGCCCATCCTTCAGATTGAAGGGCTAAATTCCAGGACGCTTTTAAATGATTAATAGTATATGTTCCTGTAGTTTTACTAACTCTTATACTCTCCATACAATTTAATGGAGAAATTATCATTTTACTCAGCAAAGACTCCCACATCTTTTTTGCCTCTGTGGGTCTTATGTCCGCAATTATTCCCGGGTAGTGAAGCACAACAACCTCTTCATTCCCATCATTTGGAGGTTCATACTTTCCTCCAATTCCATATGCTATGTAACTATCTTCTTCTGGAGTTTCTGCCGCAGACAAACCAAATAGATTTGCATCACAAACATATTTGTTGTAATGTTCCGGAGTAGAATACCATCCTATTTGTTTATCAGCCATAGTAGTTCTATATATATCCCAATCATTACCCCAGCCATCTAAACCTGAAATAACCATAGGGTAGTGAGCATTCTCAATAAATCCTGAGCCATTATCAGTTGGAGTCCCTTCCATCTTAGCAACTTTTCCTTTAGCAGACGCATAAGCCCAATCTACACCTATTGTCTCCATACCGAATCCTTTCCATGAATGAGGCAATAATCCTCCATTATAATCATATCCATGAGAGATTCCTCCATCAGCTAATAACATAGATTGCCAGCCAATATCTTCTACAAATTTTATCAGGTAAGACATTTGTCCCTGGGGGTCTCCTAACATCGCCAGAGCGGTAATGATATCCAGAGCGGCATAGGCGGTATCACCAGAGGCCCATTCTGTATCTGGAATGATTGTTGTCCCACCGGTTCCGGTAAAATGTGGCCAAAGGGTGTTTATCCCAGTTGGCCCTCGTGGAACTACATTGATTAGTGTATCTGCAATCTTAGTAATAACCGCTTTTGCATCTTCGTAGGTTATATATCCTTTCTTGTAGGCATAATAAGTAATCTTGGCCGCCTTAGCCGTTGCTGATATATTCTCAAAATCACCCGTACCAAAATTGCTCCTATCTTGAACAATACCGGTATTTGCATCATAATTTGCCATTAACCAGCTATATGTCCAAAGAAATGCTTGTTCTTCTGTAGATAAATCAGGAACCCTTGCCTTGAGCCTTATTCTATCAACAGAAATCGAATCACCTATTTGAGCATTATCAAGAATCCATGTTACCAGTTCTATATTGCTATTTGTCAACTGGGAAGGTTCTAAACTGACCGTATATGTTTGAGGATATGACCCGGGAATCAAATCAGTCCACGAATTAGAAAAAATCTTGTTTTCATCTTTGTCTTTAAGCTCAACACTTAACTTAAGACCTGTATTATTGGATGTAGAGGTAGCCTTACTTACAACTATTTCTATCTCAACAATTTCACCTTGATACTCAGGTTTTACATAGTGTCCAAATATTGCTTTGAAATCTAAAGGGATATTATCCCGCTTAATCCTATTCAAACTATACCACATTCCACCATAGGTCCATGGCCCTGAACAATTGATTACCCTGGCAGTATAGATTGAGTCGCCATCCCAGGTATATTCAACATCCTCTGCATGTAATATCCCTCTATCTCCGCCAGTCCAATTATAATAGCAGGGTTTTATTAAATCTGTAGGCAATCTCTTGTCATGCTCATCTAAAGTAATCCAATATTCACGAAATCCTATTACGATAGTAAGGCTTTTTGTAGCAGTCTGTTGTGGTGTATCGTTATCTTTTACTTCAGCTATGAAGATAAATGTACTGGTAGCCACAGGCACACCTGATATTATACCTGTGGATGAATTAAGGCTTAAACCTGTCGGTAAATTACCTGAATCAGCCCAGATGTAAGGTGGTATTCCGCCTGTAGCGATTAATGTGGATTGATAATAGGTATTTATCTGACCAAAGGGTAAAGAAGTGGTGGTAATTGTAAGAGTTGGAGTGCCTTGGAATTCATACGCACCCATATCAGCAATGCCGCCGTTATATGGTCTTGGGTTGCCGTCTTTGTCGGTTGGTGGCATAGCAGGGGCTGTATTTGAACCTGCATTTATGCAGGGAGAGATTGCTTGAAGGTGATAGTCAGTTGAACTTATAAATTGAGGATTATCAGAGATATTATTTCTGTTGCCTGCAATGGTATTTACATCATTAACATCAACACCCCCCGTTTTGCCTTCATCACGATAGTTATGTGGGCTGTTGTTGTAAAAGCAGTTGTAATTGGTTTGAGTGTCACTGTAAGTGTCATATTCATATATCCCATAATTACTATTGTTTGAGATGATATTGTTGCAAATGATTGGGGAGGAGCCGTAGCTGCAGTCGATTCCGCCACCACCATGATAAGCATCGTTTCCTGAAATGGTGCAGTTAGTGATGGTTGGGGAGGAGCTGCTGCAGTCGATTCCACCACCATAATAATAACCGAAGTTTCCTGAAATGGTGCAGTTAGTGATGGTTGGGGAGGAGGAGTTGTGGCAGAAGATTCCGCCACCACGACCACCTGTTGTGTTTCCTGAAATTGTACAGTTGGTGATGGTTGGGGAAGAGGAGTTGTAGCAGTTGATTCCGATTCCGCCACCATGATAATAACCAGTGTTTCCTGAAATGGTGCAGTTGGTGATGGTTGGGGAGGAGGAGTTGTGGCAGAAGATTCCGCCACTAAAATCAGCATTATTTCCTGAGATAGTGCAGTTGGTAATGGTTGGAGAGGAATCCTTGCAGTAGATTCCGCCACCAGAGTCATCAGGCACATAACCGGTAACATTCCCATTCCTTATGGTGAATCCTGATATAGTTCCGCAATCACCTTCGCCATTAAGATAAAACCCTCTTCCTGAATTCTGGCAGTCGATGATGCAATTATTGGCTCCATTAAGAGACCCTACAGTAATCTTCTTGCCTGACCAACTTAAGTCCTTATTCCCTGTGCCTGTATAAGTCCCATCAGCGACGATAACCTTTCCTCCTGTAGGGCAGGCATCTATCCCTGCCTGAATTGTGGTAAATGTGCCTATAAAACTACCTGTAGAATCATATACACTAATCTCTGCGAAGCTAATGATAGAACTACAGACCAGACATCCTAATATTATTCCTGACATTAAAATTCTTTTACCCATTTTTACCTCACCACAATGAAAGGCTAAAGCCTAAATTCCAGGGAAGAATTACTTTTTTAGTCCTACATACTTTCCCCTTCACTTCCTTGCTTTTTTCTTATTTCCCAGATTCTGGTTACTTCTCCTTATTTCTTATCTCCTTTTGGAGTGCGGTGATACCAGCACTTTTTCTTATTATACTATACACTAAATGTTCTAATAATGCAAGGAATTTTTGTCATAAATCAGTCCGTATTTCAATTCACGATTTGAGTGCTTGAGAAGTCTACAAAATCTTTCACCATCAACTTCTCAAGCACTCTTATTGTTGTTACCAGCCTCATTTTTAATTGTTCTTACGCCTTCTTCTGACTTCTACTTCCAGCAAGGATTCTACCCTTTGGGACACATCCCATATTTTTGATATTTTTAGTCCTATGGGATATGTCCCTTTCTCTATGCTTTCTCTACTAAAAGTTTCCTACCCCTTCTTTTTCTTACGCCTTTTTAATTAACCTTTTTCTGCTGTTAAATCCAACCAAAC
>SBAY01000175.1 GCA_005239945.1 Nitrospira sp. | reverse complement strand
GAAAGAATTTTTAGCGTATTTCGTGCCTTTCGTAGTTGTATCTTTAAAGTAACTGAGCAATGCTACACGATTTATCAGTTGAGTAGAGACAGAGCAGTATTTAGGCTGAAGGCATTTAGGCTGTAGCAGAGGAAGAAATTATCAACTAACAGCTACAGCCTAAATGCCTTCAGCCTAAATACCTAAAAGGAGAGGTACCGAAGTGGTCATAACGGGACCGTCTCGAAAGCGGTTTGGGGGATAATCTCTCTCACGTGGGTTCGAATCCCACCCTCTCCGCCAGTTGTCAGTTTGGGTATTTCTGGCGAGTATGTCGAATGGCTTTCTATAAGTGGGGTAAAGGATTTCGTCAATTAAGGTGCAGTTTGAAAGTAGAAAGTTAAGAAGTCGTCTTTGTTGGGCTGGTTTTTGCCTGACATATAGAGAATAAGCCTTGTTATCCAGTTCTAAAATGTGAATGCCCTGACTGAAATAATAAAGATTAGAGTTTTAATGTCTCTCTTATAACTCTCCCCGAAAGGCCTTTGCCAGGCAGGGAATTGGGGTCAGAAGTCGCTAAGGCTAATCATTGCAGCAGGATGCACAGAATTTCGGTAACCGCTCAGAGAACGGTGGGGAAAGTAACCACAAAAACGGATGTTGGAAACCTCAACGAGTTTGAGGATATTCACCCAAACAAGTTTGGGCATCCGATGAAAAGAAAAACAAACTTTTGCAAAAACCATTAAAACCCCAATATACAATGGAAGGTAATGGTATCGACGGCTATGTTTAATTTTTCATCAACTAATTGGAAGAAGAACCTTTTATGAGTTGTACAGGATAAAATTTCTTATTGTCCAGGGAGGAAGATATGAGGATTTTTAATATCGTTATTTTAATAATTACCTTTTTCCATTCCCAGTCCATAGCACAAACAAACGATATATTAGACAGGGTAAAGGAATTTGTGCAAGCTCAAAAAAGTATCTTGCCTCAATATACGGCTCTTTCTTCAGTAACCTTTTGTATGAATGAAGATGTAATTGAAGGAAAAGGAACCATTTCTTTTGAACCACCAGGCACCTGGAAGGAAGAGATACAAGAGGTGGCTTGCTATGTGGATGGGAATTTAGAGCTAGGTAAAGAAGAAGAGCAAAAAAATTCCTTGCTGAACCACCTCCTTTCTTGCCATTTGAAATCTACGAGATATTTGAAGAAAAAGAGTATAAATTTGAGTATATAAAAGAAGAGGATAACCTTTATCTATTTCGCATCCTTCCTGAGAAAGGGTGTAAAGAGCCATTTAAGGGTCGGATTGGTATAGACAAGGCAGAGTTTGCTATTGTCTTTGCTGAGGTTGATATTTGCCCACCAAACCTTGGGGTATTTTCTGTGAAGCTAAAGATAAGGGCAGGGTTTAAAAAGATAAATGATAAATACTGGCTTCCTTATGAAGTAGTGACAGACTCAGCAGCCCGTATCTTATGGAAGAAGATGAAAATGGTTACAAAACGCACATATAGTGATTTTAAGATAGGTGCAAAAGGAAAGTAGAAATTCCGTAAAAAAATTGTAAGATTAGACTTCTGCAAAATGGAAAAATTTAAGCAAATATCCGAAGTTGAAATCAAAATGTAAAAAGGGTTCAAGGGGTCAAGGGTTCAAGGGAGTAAGGGTAAGAGAATTTAAGAAAGAAATCCTTTGTTTTCCCTTGTCCCCTCGCCCCCTTAACCCCTTGAACCCTTTTTACATTTTGCAGAAGGCTTTAAAATTCTAAGATAAGAAGGAAGAAGATATGAGGATTTTTAAGTGGCTTTTATTTTTTGTAATCCTGATAATTATTGGCTTCTTTATATTCAGGCACTTCACAAAAACCCCCAAAGATCTACAAAATCCTACTATTACTGTCCAGAAGGGAAAGATTTTGGCAATAGTAAGGGGAAGGGGTGAGGTTGTCCCTGCCAAAACTTATAAGATAATCTCTCCTCTGCCTGGGGTAGTGGAGTCTGTTTTGAAGGATGAAGGTGAGCCTGTAAAAGAAGGGGAGTTGGTTTTGTCTATTGATAAGACAGAGTGTTTGGCAAAACTGAAACAGGCAGAAAAAGAGATACAGGAATACCAGAATAAGATTGCTGAATTAGAGGATGAGATAGAGATTAAGAGGTATGAGAAGGAGATAAGAGAGGCGAGTCTTATCCTTGATGATGCAAAGAGGGAATATGAGGCCAATGGCAGGCTGTATGAGCGAGGTGGCGTATCGAAAGAGGCACTACAAGATGCAGAATCATCTCTTGAAAAAGCCAGGATAGCCCTTACCTTGAAAGAAGAGGAGCTTTTCTCCCTTAAAAGAAAAAGGAAGGATGGTCTTGCTCTTCTCTTACTGCAAGCAAAAGAGGCATCAGCAAACTATGATTGGATAAAGAAACAGCTAAGTTATACAGAGATTAAAAGCCCTATATCAGGTATTATCATAGAGAAGAATCCTGATATTATGCAGGGGTTTTTCGTGACACAAGGGGCTTATCTTTTTACTGTAACGCGAAACTCATATCAAATAAAAGGACTTATAGATGAGATTGAGATTGAAAAGATAAATATCGGAGGAAAGGGAGTAATAAGGCTTGATACCCATCCTTATCAACCCTTCTCTGGGGTAATTAAAAAAATTTCACCAAAACTTATTACATCAGAAGGGAAAATAGGGATAAGAAGCTTTGAGGTCTATTTGGATATTAACCCTCCCTTTAAGGTTACACCAAAGATGCAGTGTAGCCTGGAATTTAAGCAGGTTGTCTCTGGTGTTCTAAAGGTGAATCTTGAGGATGTGGAGGAAGAAGACGGCAGCCGATATGTCTATTTAATGAAAGGCAAAAAGAAGATAAAAACCAGGATAAAAACAGGATTTGAGAATGAAAGCGAGGCAGAGGTTTTATCAGGGCTAAAAGAGGGCGATAAGATTGTGAAAAGCCCTTCTTTTGAGATTGAAAAGCAATGATCGAGCTAAATGGAATATCAAAGGTCTATAAAAAAGGGAATGTCGAGATTGTGGCTCTTTCTGAGGTAAGCCTCAAGATAAAGGAAGGAGAGTTCTGTGCCATAATAGGTGCTTCTGGCTCAGGTAAATCAACACTGTTGAATATCATCTCCTGCCTTGATAGACCAACAAAGGGAAAATACCTTTTGGATGGAGAGGATGTGGCTGCCAAAAAGGATGAGGAGTTGGCAAGAATAAGGAATAAGAAGATAGGGTTTGTTTTCCAAAACTTCAATCTCCTTCCAAGATTTTCTGCATTAAAAAATGTCCAACTACCCCTTTTTTATTCTGGAATACCTCAAAAAGAGGGGAAGAATAGGGCTATTTCATTATTATCCTCACTTTCTCTTTCTGATAGACTGGCCTATTTACCATCCGAGCTTTCAGGAGGCCAAATGCAGAGGGTGGCTATTGCCAGGGCACTGGTGAATAATCCCAGGGTTATCTGTGCTGATGAGCCAACAGGAAACCTTGATTCGGCGACAGGCAGGCAGATAATGGAGGTATTTAAAGAGTTAAACTCTAAGGGTGTAACCATCATCCTGGTAACCCATGAACAAGAGTTTGCCTCCTTTAGTAAGAGAAGAATAAAGGTCAAAGACGGGAAGATAGTATCAGATGAGGTTATTTAAATATATCGGACTTTCCATAGAGAATCTTGGGGTAAATAGATTGCGCTCCTTGCTCACTATGCTTGGAATAATCATTGGCATCGCAAATCTCACATTGGTGTTATCTGTCTTGCAAGGTGAAAGAAAAATGATCCTGGGAGAGATGAGTGGCTTAGGTGCCAATGTTATTAATATCTATTCTATGTATCCAATGAGTGAAATGGAACAATTCTTGATAAAGAAGACCCCTGGTGTAGTGGATGTCTTCCCTGATGTTTATCTTTCAACCCAGATAAAATTAGGTAACGATATGAAGGATGTTTATATTCAAGGGGTGTCTTCTGACTTTGAGAGGATATTCAAGATAGAGGTAACCAGAGGAAGGTTTATACGAATGAGCGATTTGGCGAAAAAGAAGAAGGTTTGTGTTATCACCGAGACCTTGGCAAAGGAGCTTTTCAAGGAAAGGTCCTGTCTGGGCAGGGATATAATCCTTGAGAATGAAAGATTGAAGGTAGTAGGCCTGGCTAAGGATAAGATGATCTTAAGCAAGATAATGGGAAGTTTCCTTATGCTTGCACCTATCTCGGCAGTTCAGCGAATGAGCCAAACAGAAGAGATAATGGGTCTCAATGTTATCTTGAAGGATAGCAAAAGCGTAAAACAGGTCTCAGAGAAATTAGATAAACTGCTTAATAAGGAGTCTCTTGGAGAGAAGAGATTTTGGATTTCCAGCATGCAAGAGATGATTGAGTCGACAAAGAAGGTAACAGGGATAATTGCCTTGATAGTGGGTGCTATTTCCGGTATTTCATTGCTTATTGGAGGAATTGGGATTATGAATATTATGCTTGTTTCTGTACGGGAGCGAACAAGGGAGATAGGGATAAGAAAGGCATTTGGGGCAACAAACAGGGATATAACCACTCAATTCCTCATCGAAAGCTGTTTTTTGACCGTATTAGGCGGCATAATCGGTTTAGTTTCTGGTCTCCTGATAGCAAATATCATTGTTTATTTCTTAAAGATTCCATTCATTATTGGGATAGAGTATCTTATCTTTGGATTTCTTGTTTCCTCTATTGTTGGAATATTCTTTGGTCTCTATCCTGCAAGGCTTGCATCCAAAATAACCCCTATTGAGGCACTGAGGTATGAATAACGGTAACTATTGGAGCTCCACTACTGCCTCTTCAAGATTGTTTTCAGTAGTAGGGACAACTCTTTGCATGAATGATTACAAAATATTGAATGTAGAATATTGAATGTAGAATGTAGAAG
>SBAY01000218.1 GCA_005239945.1 Nitrospira sp. | reverse complement strand
CTACATAAGTATCGATTACTTCTGGAGTAAATATAAGTTTAGTCTTAGCTGATTTATGAGGTAATTTAACAGGTGGTGCAGGAGCTGGCGGTGCTGGTGCTGGAGGAGTAGGTTGAGACCTGAAGAAACTCTCTCGTAAAATCATCGCATCATCTATATTTATCTTATCATCTCCATTATAATCAGCTTCTTCATTCCAATTTCCATCTCCTTCTGTTGACAGGTAGGCATTACGCAATACCATAAAATCTTCAATATCTACTACTCCATCATTATTAGAATCACCGTTTAGCAAAGTAAGGGTAGCAACTATAGTCTTTGTCCCTGGGTAGACTACTATTCCCGTAATAGTCCCAGGGGCTACACCATAAGTATCAGCCTGCAGGGTATAAGTTCCTGGGACAACTTCTGGGAAAGAGTAATAGCCTTCTACCTCGGTAGTAGTTGTTCCTACTCCGATGAGTGTAACTAATATTCCAGCATTAGTCCCTGTACCCTTCGGTGGCTCAATTACTATATATCCCTCCATATTACCGTATTCATAGATATTTATAGTACTTCCATAAGTAGTAACTGGAATAGGTTGATTATTATCATCTTTAAGTACCGTATAGCGATTATTAGGTGCATCAAATACAAAGTAAATAGTAGCCGTCCCAGGTGCTTTTGCTTTAAATCTAATCTTAGCCAATATCCCAGAGCCAGTAGCGGTATTAGTCGCTGGGACTAAAATCACACTATAGGCAATCTGTCCTATTGTATTAGTAGCCCCTGCGTAAAGTAATGAACTATCAGGCGGAAAATCTCCTTGAGTTATCTGTATGCCATCTTTTGTTGGATTATCGTCTAATACCTGTAAAAGATTATAGTCAAAGTTAAGGAAAGTATCAAGTCCTGCCAAATTCACTACATCCTTTAGCCAGACATCTAAAACAAACTCATCGCCTTTGCTAACAATTTTACTCTCAGGCTTAATCTCTAATCGTGTACTGCATAATACATCAAAAAGGGCAGTAGCAGAAACAAGAGTCTTCAACCCCGTAGCAGTAATAGTTTTCGTTCCTCGTACCATTAAAGGAAAAGTAAAGGTAGCAGAAAAGGTGCCAGCATCACTTGCAACACAAGTAACAATAGACCTGATAGTACCAAAATGTATGATTATATCTTCAGTTGCTCCATAACCATTACCACAAATGGTAATCTTAGTACCTACTGTGCCTTCAGTAGGTATAATTAAGCTGATATTTGGCAATACAAAAAAACTATCATAAGCCTTTGAGCCAGAAGTAAAACCAGTAGCAACAATTGTAGTAGTACCATAAGGTTGTGCATCAGCAGTAAAAATAGTAGTAAATTTACCTGCCTCATCAGTTATAACAGTAGTAATAGTAAGTGTATTCCCAAAATCAACCTGAATACATTCACTTGTTTCATAACCAACACCTTTTATTGTTATAGAAATACCAATAGTACCAGCAGTTGGAGAAACTAAAGTTATAATTGGTCCTGTATATGTTTCTTTTAGCCAAGGAGTATAGTCAATATTACCAGAGAGGCTACCAACTTGTGGAGGGTCAGAGCCCCCCCAATTATACTCAGCTGTCTGTGTACTATCAGTCTGTAAATTATAGATTTGATTATTGTAGATATTGTTGTAGATAAGGTAAGAAATTACTGATGATTTACAATAAATGCCTACTCCATCACCATTTGGATTACCATCGCCGCCAACATTATCCTTTATAGTATTATTATCTCTTATTATATTATTATCTGATGAATTTAAATATATTCCACAACCAATACCACCTGCTCCATTGGTAGCTCCTCCCCCACCTACTCCAGATTGTCCTCCTTTATTGTTGCTAATAGTGTTTCCTGATATAGTATTGTTAGTTGATGAACCAAGATATATTCCACACCCAATGCCTCCTGGTCCAATTGAACCATAAGCCCCACATACTCCACCTTGTCCTCCTTCATTGTTGCTAATAATGTTTCCTGATATAATATTGTTAGTTGATGAACCAAGATATATTCCACACCCAATACCCCCTGGGTCACCATTGCTATCTAATTTCCCATTCTGACCAATACCACCTGCAATGAAGTTATTTCTTATAATAAAGTTTTGGCAATTGATTAAGACAATTCTACCAAGATTTGTTGAGCCAGAACCAGCTAAGGTCAAAGTTTGATAGTCAATAGTAGTAGGTGTGGTTATCCCATAATAGTAATGTATCGGTTCACCATTATAAGTATTGGTAGAAGAAATAGTATTGTTGTAGCTATTTGGATCAATACATATCCCATATTTTTGCCCCAGAGTTGCACCTTGCCCTCCTATACTGTTGCTAATAGTGTTTCCCGTTATGGTATTGTTGGTTGATAATGAAAGATATATTCCACAACCAATACCACCTTCTCCATCGGTGGCGTTACGTCCACTTCTTCCACCCTGTCCTCCTTTATTGTTGCTAATAGTGTTTTCGGATATAGTATTATTAGTTGATGAACCAAGGTATATTCCACATCCAATTCCACCTTTTTCTCCTGGACTATAAAAGCCTCCTGTCTTACCATTCTGACCAATACCACCTGCAATGAAGTTATTTCTTATAATAAAGTTTTGACAGTTGATTAAAACAATCCTACCAAAATTTGTTGAACCAGAACCTACCAATGTCAAATCTTGATATTCAATAATAGTCGGTGTAGTTATGCCATAATAGTAATGTATCGGTTCACCATTATAAGTATTGGTAGAAGAAATAGTATTATTATAACTATTTGAATCAATATATATACCAAAACCATTTCCTGATACACCCTTTTCACCCCACGGTCCAAGTCCAGCTTGCCCTGCAATACTGTTACTAATAGTGTTTCCTGCTATCGTATTGTTGGTTGATAATGAAAAATATATTCCACAACCAATACCACCTTGACCAGCTGGGTAGAATCTTGCTGGTCCTCCCTGTCCACCTATGTTTTGTGAAATTGTATTCTCTGAAATGGTGTTATTAATTGAGGAAGAAAGATATACCCCACAGCCAATACCACCCAGTCCACCTGAACCATCATTACTACTTAATCCTCCTTGCCCCCCTATGTTTTGTGAAATTGTATTTCCTGAAATGGTATTATTGGTTGATGAGGAAAGATATATTCCACAACCAACACCACCCGGTCCACCGAGGTCACGGGAATACTCATAGGCTGGACCACCTTCACCACCTGTATTTTGTGAAATTGTGTTTTGTGAAATAATGTTGCTATTTGCTCCTGAAAGATATACTCCACATCCTACACCACTGGCACCATCATTTCCTTTATTCTCTTTGATCATATTATATGTTATGATAATATTATTTGTATTCTCTAAATAAACCCCTTGCTTGCCATACTTAATTAAACAATACTTAATTTGACTTCCACTTGCTCCGCTACCAAAAAGTTTAATCCCCTGCCAATCTCCTGCAGAAGGTATAGGTTTATTAGAAGTAAAAATAATAGTTCCACTATGATTTCCAACAGCAGTTAATATTCCATAAGCAACTAATGATGTATCTGTTGCAAATTTCACAGTTACTCCCGATTCAATAACCAAACTCGACCCATTAGGTACAGTTACATCATTAGTAACAATATAAGTATTTCCAGTAGTCCAAGTACCAAATATATCTCCACTTACTTCAATTATGTTTGCATTCGCAACTCCTAAATTAACAACCAATCCACCAATAACTAAAAATGTTCTAATAATTCTTTTCATCGTTTTTTCCTCCTTCTTTTCCCTTATTTTTTATAGCTTCTAACATTTGTTTTGCATAATTATTACTTGAATCAATTCTTAAAATATACTTACATTCAAAAATTACCTCTTTAACCATTTCTTTTTTATAATAAACAGAAGCAAGATTTATACGCGATTGAATATGATTCGGATCTATTTTTATAGCTTTTTTAAATTCATCTATTGCTTCTTGATACATATTTTGCAAAATATATGTATATCCCAAAATATTCCTTAAAGAGATATCATCAGGAGTTAATTTTACTGCTTTTTTATAATTTTTGATAGCCTTTAAATAAAGATTCTTTTTAGAATAATAGTTTCCATTTCCCCAGTAAGCTTTCTTAAGATGAATATTGATATTTTCTATAATACTG
>SBAY01000346.1 GCA_005239945.1 Nitrospira sp. | reverse complement strand
TGTATTACCGAAGAGCCGTGTGAGGGAAAACCTCAAGCACGGTTCTGTGAGGGGCATTAAGCAATTAAAAGGAGGTTGTTGAATATGTCTACTCGACACCCAATAATAGTAAAACATCTAATCTATCCTTTAAATGAATTTATATTCGGACGACAAACTTTTAAATGTCTGAAGGAGTTAGAAAAAACACAATGGTACTCGCCAGATGAGATTCAACATCTTCAATGGCTAAAGTTAAAAAACCTGCTTTCCCACGCTTATGAAAATGTACCTTATTATAGAAGGGTATTTAATGAATTGAATATGACTCCTGATGATATTAAAGGTCTGGCAAATCTTAATAAAATTCCATTTTTAACAAAGGAAAATATCAAGGCTAATTTCAATGATTTGACCGCAAAAAATTATAAGGGTAAATTAAAACGAATGACAACAGGTGGTTCTACCGGTGAACCATTAATATTTTTGGTGGATAAAAATAGAGTATCCTATGATATAGCCGCTAGATTTAGAAGTAGAAGATGGTGGAATGTGGAAATAGGAGAAAGAGAGATAGTTCTATGGGGTTCACCTATTGAATTATCTGTTCAAAATGGACTACGAGAAATTAGAGATAAATTAGTCAACAGTCAACTCCTTTCTGCATTTAATTTGACAGAGGAATCATTAGCTAAATATGCCCGAATAATAATCAATTATCATCCTGCCTCTATATTTGGTTATCCATCTGCTATATATTTTCTTTGTCAATTTATAAATGAAAACCGAATTGATCTAAAAAATATAAAAATCAAGGCAATTTTTACTACTGGGGAGGTTTTATATGATTTTCAACGAGATTTAATTCAATCTACTTTTAAAACTAAGGTAGCTAATGGTTATGGAGGTCGCGATGCCGGGTTTGTTGCTCATGAGTGCCCACAAGGGAATATCCATATTAATCAAGACCATTTAATTGTTGAATTTCTACCTCAGGAAGCAGCAGGTTATGTAGAAGAATCTGGTGAAATAATAGTTACTGATTTAACTAATTATGGAATGCCATTTATTAGATACAAAACAGGAGATATAGGACAACCATATAAAGAAAAATGTAGTTGTGGACGAGGGCTGCCCCTAATGAAGATAGTTGAAGGCAGGGTCCATGATTATATCGTTACCAAAGAAGGGAAAGGTATTTATGGAGGATTTTTTGCCTATGTGCTCAGGGATTTAAATGGAGTTAATAAATTTAAAGTTATTCAGAAGTCTGTTGATGAAATTTTGGTTAAAATAGTTAAAACCGATAAATTTGAGCCCCAAAATGTAGATTATATTAAAACAAAATATAAAGAAATGATGGGAGAAAATACGAATATAAGTGTTGACTTCGTAGATAATATTCCCCCTGATAAATCTGGTAAACATCGATATATTCTCTCAGAGGTTGCCTCTAAATATTTAAACCCAAATAAGGAATAAGAATTAATGAAAATATTGATAACCGGAATAAATGGTTTTTGTGGTAGGCAGTTAGCTAAATTTTTAGTGAGCAAAAATATGGGAGAAGTTATTGGAATTGATATAAATAAGTCGATAACCTCTTCTGTTTTGAATTCAATTAATGTTATTCTATGTGACATTTGTAATGAAGAGGAAATATATACCTTGATTCGTAATATTAAACCAGATATAATTTTTCACCTGTCAGCAAAAACCTTTGACCCTGTTTCAAGAGAGAAGACAATGGAGTTTTATATGACAAATTTTGGAGGAACTATAAATCTTCTTGAAGCAATTAGAGCTGTAGAAATTAACCCTATCATCCTTGTCCCTGGTTCAAGTGCTGAATATGGATTGGTACCCAAAGAAGAAAATCCGATAAATGAAAAATGTCTTTTTAGACCAATAAGTCCTTATGGAATAAGTAAAATCCTTCAAGACATGGTAGGTTATCAGTATTTCAATAATTATAATTTGAAGATAATTCGGACAAGGGCTTTTAATATTACAGGGCCAGGAGAACGAGAAGATTTTGTCTGTTCTAACTTTGCCAGGCAAATTGCGATGATTGAGAAAGGACTTCAAGAATCAATCATCAAGGTAGGTAATTTAGAAGCTAAACGGGATTTTACAGATGTTCGGGATATAGTTAGAGGATATTGGTTAGCAGTAGAAAAAGGGATATTTGGTGAGGTATATAATATTTGCTCGGGAAAAGATTACTCAACAAAAGAAATATTAGACATTCTTTTAAGTTTTTCACAAATAAAAATAGAAATTGAACAGGACCCAAATAGAATGAGACCGGCAGATATTCCTGTTCAGATTGGAGATTATTCTAAATTTAAAAATCAAACAGGCTGGTCTCCTGAAATACCATTAAACAGAACTTTAAAAGATTTATTAGATTTTTGGAGAAAAAAAATTAAAGGAGGAGTAAACTTATGGACTGGAAGGGTAAAAAGGTATTAATAACAGGGGCGGGTGGATTTATTGGAAGTCATTTAACGGAAAGACTGGTAGAATTGGAGGCTGATGTAAGAGTTTTTGTGAGATATAATTCAAGGGGAAATTATGGACTTATAGAGATTATTCCCCCACAGATTAAAGAAAAAATAGAAATAATTCAGGGAGATTTAAGGGATAGTGACGCCATAAATAAGGCTATGGAAAAAATAGAAATTGTTTTTCACTTAGGGGCCCTAATTGCCATCCCTTATTCTTATATCCATCCTAATGAAGTAATAGAAACCAATATTTTTGGAACCTTAAATGTTCTCAATGCCGCTAAAGAAAAGGGAATAGAAAAGATTATTCACACATCCACAAGTGAGGTATATGGGACAGCTCAATATGTTCCAATTGATGAAAAACATCCTCTTCAAGGTCAATCTCCATATTCAGCAAGTAAAATAGGGGCAGATATGATTGCTGAGAGTTTCTATCGTTCCTATGGACTGCCCATAACTATTATTAGACCATTTAATACCTATGGCCCAAGGCAATCAGCAAGAGCAGTTATCCCAACTATTATTACGCAAGCATTAACTCAAGACACAGTCTTTATTGGCGCTACCCATCCAACCAGAGATATTACATTTGTAAAAGATACCATTGAAGGATTTATAAAAATTGCTGAATCACCCAGGTCGGTATTTGAAATCATCAACATTGGTTCTAATTTTGAGATTAGTATGGGAGAATTAGCGGAGAAGATAATTTCATTAATTGGGAGAAAGGTTAAATTTTCATTTGATGCCACGAGAATCAGACCCGTAGATAGTGAGGTTGAAAGATTATGGGCAGATAACTCTAAAGCCAAAAATTTACTTAATTGGGAACCTAAAGTTAGTTTAGAAGAAGGTTTAAAACAAACCATTGAATGGATTTCCGAGTTCATCTCGCTTTATAAGCCGTTTATTTATAACATATAGGAGGTTAAAAAAGAGTAGTGAGTAGAGGGGGTAGAGAGGAAAGAGAATATCACTAGCTGCCTATTTTTTTCTCTTTACCCTCTACTCGCTACATATAGCAGTTATTAGGCAAATCTTTACTATTGAAAAAAGGTAATCGTTCAGGCAGGCATGAAAAAACTTAAAGAATCTGACCCAAAGGTACTAAGACGCACAAAGAGAATTTTTAACCCCTTAAACGGATAATTAGATGTATATTTTAGTGAACCTTTGTATCTTCGTGCCTTTGTGGTAAAAATTATTCGCTGAATCGACCGTTGATAGTTAAATTTATCTGCTTTATGTCAAGTTTCGATTAATAAGTGCTATATTATATGAGTGAGGTAAAATATATGAAAGCAGTTATTATGGCTGGTGGTTTAGGGAAACGGTTACGACCCTTAACTTACTCTATCCCTAAACCTTTATTGCCTGTTGGTAAAAAGCCTATTCTTGAGATCATTATTGGACAACTTCATAAAGCAGGATTTAACGATATTATTTTAACTGTAGGATATAAAGCAGAATTAATTCAGGCTTATTTTAGGAATGGGTCAAATTTTGGGGTTAATATTTCTTATATTAAAGAACCACAGGAATTAGGGACAGCAGGATCTCTAAAATTAATTTCTGATGTAGATAAAAATCCATTTTTAGTCATAAATGGGGATATTCTAACTAAGTTGAATTTTAAAACGATAATGGACTATCACTTCATTAAAAAGGTTGAAATGACGGTAGGGGTAGTTTCTTATAACGTACAAGTGCCTTATGGGGTTATTAATACTATGGAAAATGGATTAATCTCTAATATAGAAGAAAAACCGACTCATAATTATTTTATCTCATCAGGAATCTATGTATTAAATCCTGAGATTATAGAATTTATTCCCAATAATACCTTTTATGGAATTCCACATCTTATTAATAAATTAATTGAAGTGAATAAAAAAGTTTCTGCCTACCATATAAAAGAAGATTGGGTTGATATTGGAGCGATGGATGATTTAGAAAAGGCTATTTTAAAAGAGGAATACTGGGATAAGGAAGAGGAATAAATTTAGAAGTAAGGCTAATTTATGTTTCAAGAAATAAAAAGATTACTTAAGCATTCTCTTGTATATGGTAGTGGAAGTGTCTTGCGTAAGGTTATTGGGTTTTTAATGATACCTGTTTATACACGATACTTAACCCCTACTGATTATGGAGTATTAGAATTAATGGAGTTGGCAGGCTTTGTGGTTATGGAAGTTATGGCATTGGGACTTTCTTGGGCAATATTTAGATTTTATCATTATTATGATAATCCAAAAGATAAGGATGCTGTAATTAGTACGGCTATTATTTCCTCCTGTACATGTAGTTTAATTTGCCTGATAATATTACTCAATTTTAAAGAAGATTTATCCGAATTTGTTTGTGGTACAAAAATATATTCTTCCCTTTTTATGATATTGTTTTGTGCCTTGTTTATGAGAGGTATTTCAGATATCCCCTTTGCATTTATTAGAGTAAAGGAGAAATCTACATTTTTCACAATTATTTCTATATTAGAATTGCTATTAGGAGTTAGTTTAAATATATATTTTGTGGTCTTATTAAAGATAGGGATAGTAGGTATTTTATACAGTAAGGTAGTGGTTCATACTATAAGTGCTGTAATTTTAATCCCGCTTACTTTAAAAGGGATAAAAATCAAGTTTGAAATTAAAAAATTAAAGGAGATGTTGGCCTATAGTATGCCTTTAATACCAGCAAATTTTGCTATGTATATCTTACATTTTATAGATAGATTTTTTTTAAAGCGGTTCTCTACCTTGCATATTGTAGGTCTTTATGCCTTAGGATACAAATTTGGGATGGTGGTGAGTGTTTTAATATTAGAACCATTTTTATTGATCTGGTCTGCTGCTATATTTGATATATCTAAGAGAAAAAATGCTAAACAGATTTATGCTAAAATATTGACTTATTTTGCATTTGTGATGATATTTCTAGGACTTTCTATTTCTGTTCTTATCAAAGATGTACTAAAAATTATTACTACACCAGAGTTTTTTGAGGCATATAAAATAGTTCCCTTGATTATATTCAGTTATATCTTTTTGGGTCTTAACTATTGTTTAGATACAGGGATTCGTCTTGAGAAAAAGACTAAATGGTTACCAATTATTAGTTGGATTACCGCAGGGGCTAATTTACTGCTAAGTTGGTTGCTTATACCAAGGTATGCGATGATGGGGGCAGGATATGTTAAAATAGCCTCATTTTCCCTGATGACTTTTATTACCCTTTTTATTTCGAATAGATTATATTATATTCCATATGAATTTTCTAGAATTTTAAAAATGTTTTTAGTTGGAGGAGGAATATATCTACTCTCTTTTTTAGTTTATTCTCATTCTTTATTGATTTCTATTTCATTAAAAGGACTACTTTTATTAAGCTTTTTTATTGTCTTATACTATTTGAATTTTTATACTGATGAAGAAAAGAATAAATTAAAGGAAATCCTGAATAAATATAATATAAAAGGAACAAAACATGATTAGGGAATTTAAGGGAAAAATGATTGTTTTAGAAAATTGGGGCAGGACTTTAGGTTTACCAATTACTAACATAATATTCTTTTTTATTATCGCTTTATTGTTAGGGTTATTAACTCTATTTTTCCCACCACGTAACGCCTTGCTTATTACATTCCTTACCATATATTTAGTCTTTGTGTTTATTTATCCATTCTTTGGTATATATGGGTATTATCTAATTGAACTTGTAGCTCCGCAAACTTTAGTTTGGAGTAATTATCCAAGAATGGCATTAATAAATATTTTATTTACTGGTATTGTTGGAGTTCTTTACATAGCAAAAACTAAATTAAATTTTATTTGGACTAAACAACATTCCATTATTATCGCACTTTGGACTATTTTGATTTTTTCAACTATCTTTGCTTATAATCGAGAGGTTGCTCTCTACCGACTATGGAATTCATATTCTAAGGCATTTATCTTCTACTTTATTAGTATTATCCTTATTAGGTCGAAAAATCAATATTTAGGTGCTGTCTGGCTTTTTACGGCTATATTTGCTTTTTTAGGATTGTATGGAACAAAGGCATATATTTCAGGAGCTAAATATCTTTGTGGAATAGGGGGTAAATTTGCAACTGATAACATCTTTTTTGGCATGATTATGGTTATAGGTCTTCCTTTTGTTTTTTATCCTTTCTTAACGGAAAATAAATTAAATCTCAGGAGAAAATTATGTATATTAACATTTTTCCCAGCAACAATTATGACTATTATATGTACCTATTCAAGAGGAGCTTTTTTAGGAATGATTGGAGTTTTGATAATTATGTTCCTGAAGGCAAATAATAAAATGAAATTATTAGTCTTAGGGTGCGGTCTTTTCCTGATACCTTTTCTGCCGTTTATTCTTCCCGAGGAATATAGGTTAAGAATGAGTACTATTTCTACTTATAAAGAGGATGGGTCTGCTATGGAAAGGATAGAAGCATGGCAGGCAGGATTTGGAATGATTCGTGATTATCCACTGACAGGAGTTGGTCCAGATAATTTTGGACTACTTTCAGATCTTTATAATCCTCAAGTAGATGTTGGACGAGTAGCCCATAATGCCTTTATAGAAATGACGGCAGAAAATGGCATCCCTGCGTTAATTTTCTTTTTTTTATTAATAGGAATTTCATTGTTGGATTTACATGATTTAAGAAAAAAAACTAAAATTTCCAATAAAAATCTTTGGGTTATCCACCATACCCATATGTTAGAATGTGCCTTTTATGGATATTTAATATGTGCTATGTTTATTAGTGTAGAAGGTATGGAAGTTTTATATTACTTAATAGGATTAACTGTAATGCTAAAAAATATTATAAAAATATAAGGAGAAGATATATCCTATGATAAAAAGAAGAATAATCCTTTTTAATCCTAAATTTGAACGACATCCTCAATTGATTTTACCATTTGCTTTATTATCTATCTCAAGATTTCTACATCAGGATTTTGATATTGATATATTTGTTTCTACCCCACAGGAGGATGTTACTGAAAAACTATTAATTAAATGTAGCGATGCGATTTGTGTAGGATTTACCTGTTTAACCGGAAGAAATATTTTAGAATCTCTTCGAGTAGCTAAATCTGTCCGAAAGAATTTCCCAGATTTACCTTTGATTTGGGGTGGTTGGCACCCAACAATAATGACGGACCAGACTCTTGAGCATGAACTTGTAGATTATATCGTCAGAGGTCAAGGAGAGATAACATTCAAGGAATTGGTTTGGGCTTTAGTAGAAAATAAAGATGTTAGTGACATTCCTGGATTAAGTTATAAAAAAGAAGGCAAAAAATATCATAATCCCAATCGCCAATTATGTGATATTAAACTTCTTCCTTCCCTTCCATATCATTTAATTAATGTAGAACGATTTATTTATTCGGGAACTGAATATTTGCAATTTTCAGAATTTGGCCAAAGGTCTATTGATTATATATCAAGTATTGGTTGTCCAAATAATTGCCAATTTTGTAGCACACCTGTTATATATCGCCGTAGATGGTACGGAAATTCGGTAGATAAAATAATAAATGATTTTAAGTTTTTAATAAAAACCTATAATATAGATTCTATCTTATTTCGGGATGATAATGTATTTGTTGATAAAAAAAGGATTTTGCTATTATGTGAAAGATTATTAGAAGAAGGTATTTCTTTAAATTTTGGAATGATTGATACAACTGTAAAACAATTATTAAGATTTAAAGATGATGAGTTAATCTTATTAAAGAAGGCAGGGATTAAACATGTTTATATTGGAGCAGAATCAGGAGATAATGAAACCCTAAGATTAATGAATAAAAATACTACATTTGAAGAAATTGTAGCTGTATCTGAACAATGTGCAAAATATGATATTTGGATTCAATTTTCCTTTATAATTGGAACCCCTTTTAAAAACAAAAATATGTCTATAAAAGGAATATATGAAGATATACTAAATAATGTAAGATTAATGAGGACAATAGATAAAAAGAATAAAAATTGTAGTTTTTCTCAAGGCTTTTATACCCCATATCCAGGTAATAACTTATATTTTTTAAGTAAAAAGGCAGGATATCAAGAACCTAACAGTTTTGAGGAATGGGCAAATATATCAAGACATAAATCCTTTGTTGAAGTTCCCATTAAATTAATAAAATTCGCAGACTTAATTGATTTTATCTTGACTTATAGATTAAGAAAATCAGGAATGAAAATAAAATGTTTTAAAGATTTTATTAAATATATATTAAGGATAATAGTAACTATTAGGTTTAAATTAAATTTTTATGAATTTCCTATAGAATTTTGGCTTTTCAGGAGATATTCAAAACTTATAGAAGAACTATCTATTACCTTATCAAGTTTGAAGGCAGGAGGTCAGGCTTTAGTCTTTCATGGCAACGAATGAAACTCTAAAGGGTAAATTCCGAAAAACTTCAACTCACAAAAATAATGTTGACAAGGCACGGGGGTATAAGGTTAAAATGAATAAAATTCATATAATGCATGTCATTTATAGCCTTGGGATAGGTGGTGCTGAAAATATCCTTATAAATTTAATAAATGAAATCAACCAGGATATTTTTATTTCCTCAATTTGTTGTATCGAAAAATCAGGGATATTAGCTACAAGGATTAAAAGAAAAGATATAAAGATATTTGAGTGTTATCGTGGGAAAGGGGATTATCTCCTTCCTCTAAAGCTATATAAACTTTTTAAAAAAGAAAGAGTTGATGTGGTCCATACCTATGGCTGGAGTGGATTTGATGGAATTGTTGCCGCAAAACTTGCGGGGATACCTCTAATTATCCATACAGAAGTTGGTAGAGATATTGGGGAAATAAATAATCTCAAGAGGAGAAAAATTTTAGGTCGTAGATTAATCTCAAGTTTGGTTAATCATTTAGTTACAGTCTCTGAGGAATTAAAAGATTCTCTAATTAAGACTTCGAAGATATCCCCAGATAAGATTATTTGTATTCATCCCGGGGTTTCTCTTGAAGAATTTGAGTTCCCCATAGACAAAAATAAAAATAAAAAGGGAATAGGATTTAAAGAAGATACTATTGTTATAGGTAGTGTTGGAAGATTAGACCCAATCAAGAATTATCCTAATCTCATCTATGCGGCCAGGGAGATTATTAATGAATATCCAGATATAAGGTTTGTTTTGGTAGGGGATGGCCCATTAAAAAATAAATTAGAATCTATAATAAAAGAATTAGATTTAGAGGGGAAGGTAATACTTTTAGGTAGAGTAGATAATGTTTTACCTTTTTTGAAAATAATGGATATTTTTGTGCTTCCTTCTTTTAGCGAAGGGCTATCTGTCAGTATTTTAGAATCAATGGCTTGCGGATTACCTATAGTAGCAACTAATGTTGGAGGTAATCCTGAAATAGTGTTAGATGGAGTAACTGGTATTTTAGTTCCACCAGAAAATTGTTCTACTTTGGCTATGGCAATTATGAAACTTATTAAAAATCCAGAAATAGCTAAAGAAATGGGCATTGCCGGACAAAAAAGAATAAAGACAGAATTTTCTTTTTCTAAGATGATAAATTCGTATGAAAAATTATATAAGGAAGTAATATAGTACCTATTAATCAAAAGTCAAGGTAAGGTTTCAGTAATCTGGTATCAGGTAGGACCAGGGAAATCAAGGTTGTAGGGAATGAATTTACTTCTCTTGCTTTTCTGCCGTAAGCGTTCGAACTCTCTCCAAGGTTGAGTATTTGGAGGCTGATGCCTGACACCTGATTACTGAAACCTTACGAAAAAGATAAGGGAAGAATATGAGAAATAAAAATAATAGAATCCAAATAGAAAAGGAATCCCATGATAATTATGGACATGTAAAATTTAATAAATCGTCGGATAATATATTAATTATTTCGATTAATACAGGAATAGGACTTAGTCTTGTTCGCTCTTTAGGTAAAAGAGGAATAAATGTCTATGGAATAGGTTCAAGTAGAACCAGTATTGGATTTTTCTCTAAATATCTAAAAAAAGGATTTATATTGCCAAATTTCAAATGGAATGAAAACGAATTAGAGTATATTCAAAGGGTGATAGAGATAATTCAGGAAAATAATATTAATTATATTCTAGCGATAAGTGAACCTCTTTTATTATTACTGAATGAACATAGGGATAAAATTGAAAAATATGCCAAACTATTAATTCCAACTTATTCATTACTTGATAAGGTTTTTGATAAGAAAAAAACCTTGGAGACAGCTCAAAAACTGGGAATTCCTATTCCTAAAACAATTTATCTTGATGAAGACTTACCTGATATAGAATATTTAAAAAAAGAATTTGATACATTCCCTATAGTAATTAAACCCATTCATAGAGTTTATACACAAAAAATAGACATCAAGAGAGATTTTAAAATAAAATATATTTATTCATATGAATCTTTGATAAAGACTTTGCAAGATTTAAAAGGTTATCCTGTAATGGTTCAAGAATTTTGTGCTGGAGAAGGATTAACCATTTGTGTTTTTAGATTTAGGGAGGAGATTTTGGCAATATTTCAATATAAAGTCATCCATGCTTATCCACCTATTGGTGGAGCAAGTGTTTATCGGGAAAGTGTTGAGATAAATTCAAAGGTTAAAGAATATACTCTACGATTACTTGAAGAAATAGGTTGGGAAGGTCCTTGTGAAGTTGAGATGCGCCAGGAATATAAAACAGGTATGATTAAGTTGATGGAAATTAATGGGAGATTCTGGGGTGCTTTACCTTTAGCTATCAAAGCAGGTGTAGATTTTCCATATTTAACTTATCAAGCCTTTGGAAAAGGGGGAAAAATATTCATTAACGAATATAAAATTGGAGTTAAATGTTGTTTATTAGGTGCTGAATTGCAGTGGATTTTAGCCTCTTTATTTTCTAATAGAAAAGGCATTAAAGAAAAAATTAAAGCAATATGTGAATTTATTGGGACTTTTTATCCAAAAATCAAACATGATATTCAATCGATAGATGACCCTCTACCTGGAATAATGGATATTTTAATTATACTTACTAAACCTTATTATCTCTTTTCTGAATTTTATCGTAAGATAAGGAATTAAATTATGGGAAATACAAGAACAAAGGTGTTTATTACCATAGATACCGAATGCAGTATGGGAAACATTGGAACCCTTCAGGCACCAATCTTCAATCCGGTAGGTCCTGAAAAAAGAATCTATGGAAAAATTAATGAAAAAGAATATGGTATTCCTTTTATCTGTAATGAACTTAAGACAAATAATCTGAAAGGAATATTTTTTGTTGAAGTAATGTCTAATTATTATTTTGGAGAAGATAATCTAAAAAATACGTGTGATTATATTAAAAATGGTGGCCATGATGTTCAACTACACATCCATCCTTGTTTTAAAATGCTTAAGGATATACCTAAAAACTCTAAAGATATAATACCTAAAAATGTACTTTCGGATTCATTAGCCAGCTATTCTTTAAAAGAACAGATTGAATTAATTAAAGAAGGAAAAGAATTGTTGTATAAATGGTTAGGTGAATTTCCCATTGCCTTTAGAGCTGGTGGCTTTAGAGCCAATCTTGATACAATTAATGCCTTAAAAACACTTGATTTTTTAATTGATAGTAATTATAATTATTTTTACTTAAATAAATATTGTTTCATAATCACTAAAGATAAATTTAACTGTGCTAAAAAGATAAATTCAATCATAGAATTTCCGGTGACTAATTTAATAGAATTTAAATTATTAAATTCTATTAAATATAAACCGTTAGATATTAATGCGGTATGTTTTGAAGAAATAAAAAGGGTATTAGAAGATGCATGTCAAAGGGGTTTAAAAGAGATTGTATTAATTATGCATTCGTTTAGTTTTATAAAAAAGACAGATGTTTTATATTCTAAAATGAAGCCTGATATAATAACAATAAAACGATTTAAAAGGCTATGTTCTTATTTAAATGCAAACTCGGATAGATTTGAGACTTTAACCTTTGAAGACTATGTAAAAAGAGGTTATCATAAAGATATTGATAGTTCTAATGATTTTTTTCCTTATGTAGGGAATATAATTCCTGTTTTTAGAAAAGTTATTCAAGGAATTAACAGGTTTTATTTTTTTAATTGACAAAATAATAATTATTGTGTATTATTAATTATTATTGGAGATGAACAAAATGTTAAAAAACAAAGCAGAACTATTTTTGAAACTAACACTTTTTATTTGTATTACTATTCCTACTATCTATGTTATAGTTTATTTTCCAAATTACCCTCCTATATTAACCAGGTTTTTCCCAAAACCTATTATAGAAATTAAGGGAGATGAAAAAGTTAATGAGCGTTTTCTTGCCTGGTTTAATCGTGACCCAAAGCGAAATATCCCTAACCACCCTAATATAATCATTTCACCTGCTGATGGTGTAGTTAAAGGGATTAAAAAAATTAAAGATACTTATCATATAATTATAGAAATGAGATATACGGATGTTCATGTTCAGCGTATTCCTATTTCTGGAAAGGTTATAAGTATTACAGGAGGAGGGAAAAAGCTAAAAGGGGAGGCTGAAGTGAATAAATATTGGTCAAAGAAAATGCTTCCTTATCAAAAAATAACAGTCTTAGAGACAGAGATAGGAAATGTCGCAATAAGACAAATAACAAGTTTCTTTGCAGGTAGGATTGAAGTTTTTGTAAAGGAGGGTGATATTGTTTCTATGGGACAGAGACTTGGAAGGGTACTTGCAGGAAGTACGATTGTATTAGAATTACCAGTTAAGGTCAATGTATTGGTTTGTCCACTTGATGAGGTCATAGCAGGTGAAACTATTGTGGCTAAATATTAAATAATAAAAAGATGAAAAAACAGTATAACTTATTTAAAATTAAATGGATGGTGCCTAAAGTGATTTTGGTGCCAGCAATAATGATAGGAGTTTTATTCCCCATCATTAATATAATATGGTTTTTAATAAAAATAAATTTACCTTTTTTAAATGCAGGGGATAAATTGACGGTTATTACTCTGGCATTATTATGGTGGTTATCTGCTTCTATAATAATCTGGAGTTGGAGGATAAAAAGAGAAAACTAATTCAAAAACCTTCATCATTTATAACATCTATCACTGTAAATTTTGGTTCTTCAAAACCTATTTTTTACCTATTTTCTTCTTTTTATGACAAATTTTCAAAAAAAATTTGTTCCCCCCCTTGACAAATCAATATTTTTGTGGTATAATATAGTTATAAAGAAATTTCAAACTTATAATCTTTAGATTTTAAGTTTTTTAGATATATCCTGCCTTAGAAAGTAACCTTTTGATAAAAAGACAAAAGAGTGAAGACCTTTGCTTTATTTGAAGATATATATATATGTGTTTTTTTACCCAGTGATAGACTACAACTAATTGATCATATCCCTAAAAATCAGAGAAAATGGTTTTGTGACATATTTAAGTAACCATTCAGGTTGTTCTTTAGATAAAGGATAAGAAACTGTAAAATGGATATTGTCTAATGAGAAATGTAAAATAAAAAAACTTTAAAAGAGTGCTAAACTAGGCAAAATATGTTAATTTTTAATTTCTTATTATCCATTTTACACTTTGCAATTACTTACCATGAAAAATTTGCAGTTGGCTGAATGATTACATATTTAAAAGGTAGGGGAGAGAAAATGTATAAGTGGTTAAAGTTACTAACTATATTGACCCTTATTTTATCTTTTTCTAACAATTCCTTAGAGGCGTTTAATATCCCTCTTATTGTTAAAGAACGGGTAGGGGTACCACGAATAAATGAACCAGTAACCTGTGGTATTCCTTTTCCTAAAGGGATACTTTCTTCAGATCAGGCAGTTTCTTTATCTGGAGGAACGGCTCTGGCTCAATTTAAATCATTAGCCAATTGGGATGATGGAAGTGTTAAATGGCTATTAGTGGATTTCCAGGCAGATGTAACCCAGGAGGAACAAAAGATCTATTACCTTACCGATGGTGCTGGGAATACTCCTGATTCTGAGTTAAAAGTAACAGAATTTGCTACAAATACTACGGTGATTACCGGTCCAATGAAATTTATAATCAGCAAAGAGCATTTTAATTTATTTGATGGGGTATGGATTGATAAGAACAATAACAAATCTTTTGAGGATTCAGAAAAGATAGTTGAACCTGATAGGTTAGACAATAACATTATTATTTCAGACTGCCTTATTGGCGGTCCAATAGATGGATTATATGGGAATTATCCCGGCACTTTTTCTTCCAGCCTCATAGCCCCAAAAGAAGTGGAGATAGAAGAGGAAGGACCAACCAGGGTAGTAATTAAAATAAAAGGTGGATATAAAAAATATGATGAGACTATATTGCCAGAATATATTGCCTATACAATTAGAATCCATGCCTATGCTGGAAAAGACTATCTAAAGGTTTTTTACACATTAGAAAATAATGGGTTATATAAAGACCATGCTGAATCTCTTAAAGAAGAATGGTTATACTTTGACGAACTATCTATGAATTTAAATCTTAAAACAGGTGCAAATAAAGATATATCTACGGATAATTATACGGAGACTTACAATAATAATGAGATTTTTTATTTATATCAAGGGCATCAAATAATAGACGAAAAAGATGAATCTAAAAACTTTTTCTACACTATTAAAAAGAATGATATTCAAGTAGGAAATGGAAGTAGAACAACTGGGTGGGTAGATATAAATGATGGCAATTTTGGAGTAACAGTATGTATTAAAAACTTCTGGCAAAACTATGACAAGTCAATTTCTTTTAGTAATAACAAACTTTCATTAGGGTTATGGCCTAAAGAGGATTATTGGCCTCATAATTCTACCGGGCAACAAGCCGGCAATTATCAATTTGAAGGAGGAAGATACAAAACTTATGAAATCTTCTATCGTTTTTATTCAGGTAGTAAAGACTTAGTCAAGACGCAAAATTTAATTAAGGCATTCAATACCCCTTTATTTGGACTTGCCCCTTCTAATTGGTATGTAGATTCAGAGGCATTAGGGATGATTGCACCAGCAGGATTAACCCATGATACTCCAGAGATAAATGAAGCATTAGCCCGATTTGAACAATTACAACGCTGTAAGATACATCTTGAAGATTCAGAATGGCAAGATGATATTCCTCCGTTGACAATATATACACAAAGAGAAAATCGGAGCACAACCTATGTAAATTATAATATTGATTGGTATGGATGGTTTAGTTTTGGAGACTTACCCTGGTATGATGGATGGTGCTCACTACATTATGATTGGCCATATTCTATGTTATTACATTTTATAAGAACACAAGATTATGGATTTTTTGATCTTGGACTTGAAATGTGCAGACATAGATATGATATTGACCAATATCAATCCATAGGTAACGAGTCTAATAGTCTCTGGTTTGGATACTGGCAGCGATATGAAAAAGGTGAGCATGGTGACTTAAGGGAGTATCCATACCGAGAATATACTCCAAAGCCAACACACACATGGAATAACGGATTAATTCTGGACTATCTTCTCACAGGGGATAAAAGGGCATTGGAGGCGGCTTTAAAGAATGGGCAAGCAGTTATTAATTACTGGAGGAAAATATATCAGGTTGAACAGACAAATGTTGAGCACTACGAAATTAGAAATCAAGGCTGGAGTATATTAAACTTAATAAATTTATATCGGGTAACTGGTAATAATGATTATTTAAATTTAGCTAAATCTATTGCTAAAAATAGTCTGCTCTGGATGGAAGTTAAAAGAGGAAAAAGAGGGTATTGGGGATATAGTGAACCTGACACCACTACTCAATATATGAATCTTTATAGTTATGTTATAGACCCTTTAATTGAATTACATTACCTGACTAAAGATGAAGAGTTGAAAGAGCTGCTCTTAAGAATGGCAAATTGGTTAAAGGGATACGGTCTTTCTGGAGGATATTCTGTAGAAATTCAATATATGCCGTTTCAAACACCAATGACATGGATAGAAGGAAGCAATAATACCAATGGAGAAGTAATTTATGATTTTTTCTTCACGAACCTCTTTGCTTATTGTTATCTTTTAACAAATGATGATGAGTATTTAAACCTGGCACGACAGCTATTTAGAGATGGCACATTCTATTGGCAGGAGCCAGGAGGTACCCTGTTAAATTCAACGCAAAGGTCTAAAATAAACTATCATCCACGAAAATACCCAAATTCAGAAACTAAGATTCATGGATGGACTGGAAGGACAAATCAGGTATATTTATGGACCGAGTACCAATTGCAAGCGGGCACTCAATCAACATTAACAAAGATAGTTGTAAATCCTGATAATATTCACCTGAAAGCAAATACTTCCTGTGAATTTACAGCCATTGGTTATGACCAGTATAATAACCAAATTCCAAATTTAGTCTTTACCTGGCAAATTATTGGAGAAATAGGAACTTTATCTATTACTACTGCTACAGCAACTATATTTACTGCTGATACTACTCCTGGCTCTGGTTCAATAATAGCAAGTTATGGCTTAATTAATGCTTCTGCTGAGATAATTGTAACACCAGGAACTCCTTCTACTATTACTTTATTTAGTGGAGATAACCAATCAGGAGTTATAAATACTACCCTGGCTTTACCATTAGTAGTTATAGTAACGGATGAGTATAATAATCCTATCTCCAATGTAAATGTTGAATTTAAGATTAAGGCAACTCCAGTTAATGCTAATGGACAAACCTTATCTGTAACTTCATCAATTACGGATACTCAAGGGAATGCATTAACTTACCTTACCCTGGGTGATATCCCGGGAACATATAGAGTAACTGCAGTAAATGAGACTCTATCCGGATCCCCAATAGAATTTACAGCTGTTGCTAATCAAACAAATTTAATGATTGACCCTGAAATAACTCAGGAAATTAAAAATGCTACTTTTACCTTAGCAATAAAAATTATTGGAATTAAAGCCTTAATTGGAGCACAAATCTATCTTAAATTTGATAGGCAATATTTAGAAGTTCAAGATAGTAATTCAGGAAATACGGGAATACAAATAAGTAAAGGACCATTTTTACCAGAAAATGTATCAATAATAAAAAATGATGTAAATAATCTTGTGGGAACAATAGAATATATATTTGTTATTCCTCCGCAAAATGAACCTCTTTCTGGTAGTGGAGATATCGCCTATATTACTTTTTTAGCAAAAGATGTAGGTACCTCTACTATTTATTTTTCTCTTGAAACACTTTACCAAACTAAGATGGTAAGTACTTATGGCGATATTCCTTTTGTTATCTCTAATGGAACTATTACAATTTTACCATTAGGAGATATAGAAGGCTATGCTTTATTAGATATTCCTCATAGGATAAATAATATAAATACTCATAGAGATATTGAAATAACAGTAGTTGAATCAAATCAGAAAGTCTTTACTGACGATATCGGTTATTTTATCATTAAAAATCTTTCCCCACAAACTTATACACTTACCGCTAAAATCCCAGGGGCATCATCTGCTACCTGGACAAATGTTGTAGTTACATCTAATATGATTATAAGATTAGCAACCAGGACATTACTTAATGGCGATGCAAATTCTGATGGAGTTGTAGATATTCTTGATTACCCAATTTACTACTTAGCCTTTGGCTCTACCTGGGGAGATAATAATTGGGATCCAAGAGCTGATTGGACAGGAGATAGTATAATAGACATATTGGATTATCCTATTTTTTATGTAAATTTTGGTAAAGTTGCTTCTAAATCAAGGGCTTTATCTAAATCTACTCAAAAACTTATCTTGCCTATAGAATTAAGTATTTTACCTTCTGTAAAAATTGTTGAAGTTGGGGAAAACTTTATTTTGCAAGTTAAATTATCTGGAAACAATTTTATAGGAGGACAATGTTATATTAAGTTTGACCCGCAGAAACTTGAATTAGTTGATTGTAAACCCAATACTCCAGGAATTCAAATTAGCGCAGGTAACTTCCCACCTCTAAATGATATTTTTATAATTAATCAGGATGGTGATAATATTAAGGGTGAAATAAGATTTTGTTTTGGACTGGACCCTACTATTATCAATTCTATTTCTGGTTCTGGAGAGCTAGCATTAATCCCCTTTGTTGCTAAGAAATCAGGGGATACAAAGATAACTTTTGATGTTAGAGATACAAAATTTGTAAATAGAGAGGGAGATGTATTTAATCTAATTTATGGAGAGAGTAACATTATGGTAAATGGAAAATCATTTAATGAAATGACTATTGCATATCCTAATCCAGCTAAAGAGAAGGTAAGTTTTATAGGTTTAACTACTAACTCAAGAATTAAGGTATTTAATATTGCCGGGGAATTAGTCTGGGAAGAAAAATCTCTATCAGGGGAAGATAAATATTGGGATGTTAAAGATGAAAAAGTAGCTTCTGGTATTTACATCTATATAATTACTAATGATAGAGGAGATATAAAAAAAGGTAAATTAGGGATAGTTAAATAAAATTTTTCAAAAAGTTGAAAATCTTTTGATTTTGCACTTGACAAAATAGAAATTATGTGGTATAATAATTTATAATAGAGAATTTATTTATAGTTATTAATTTTTATTTCTAAAAACTCCTTGAATAAGTAATATATTCAAGTTTATTAATAAATCTCAGGAGAAGGTAGGCTTGTTTTTAGAAAAGATAAAGCCTGAACAATTTAAGTTGTATGCCTTTATGCCTGGGATTTTTTATTTGAAATTATTAAAAAAATGAAGTGATGTATATTCAATTAGTATCGAAAAATGATTCCTCAAGTAATAAGAAATGGGATGAATATATAGAAAAATCCAGGACAGCAACCTTTTTTCATCAACTTGGATGGAAAAATTTACTGGAAAAGGTATTGGGATATGAACCATTTTATTTGATGGCTGAAGAAGATGGACGAGTAAAGGGGATATTACCTTTATTTCTGACTAAAAGTAGGTTTTTGGGTAAGGCATTAATTTCTATCCCTTTTGCGGTTTATGGCGGAATTTGTGCAGATGATGAAGAAACCTCGCTGTTTCTCTTTGAAGAGGCAAAAAAATTAGCTAAAGAAAAAAATGTTGATTATCTTGAATTAAGAAATCTTTATGAAAATAATTTTGGGTTGATAGAAAATCCTATTCACTACACATTTATCATAGAGTTACCGGATAAAGTAGAAACCTTATGGAATGGGCTGAAAAGAAAAGCAAGAGGTGCCGTTCGAAAGGGAATAAAATCGGATTTAGAGGTAGAAATTAGTTTTGAGGGAATAGATAGATTAGAGGATTTTTATCCTATCTTTGCCCATAGCTTAAGAAATTTAGGTTCATTTATTTTACCTTTTAAATATTTTAAAACACTTAAAGAAGAATTTGATAAACGAATAGTTATGGTATTCATCAGGCATAAAGAAGAGGTTGTAGCCAGTGTCCTGACCTTCTTATTTAAAGATATGATTATCCCGTATTATGGGGGTTGCCTGAGTAAGTCCCTTGAATATTCGCCGAATAACCTGATGTATTGGAAGTTAATGGAATATGGTATTGAAAATGGATATAAATTTTTTGATTTTGGTAAATCTAAAAAAGGCACAGGCTCTTTTGAGTTTAAAGAAAATTTTGGATTTGAACCAAAACCATTACACTATCAATATTATTTAAATGAAATTGATAAAATGCCCGATCCAGGAATTTTAAGCTGGGAATATCGATGGGCAAAAAGATTAATAAAAAAGGTTCCGCTGGGAATAACAAAGATAATAGGACCGGAGATTGTCAAACATCTCCCATGAAAATTTGTATAAGTTCACTACTAAAGAAAGAGAGGGAAGAACCTTGGTAAAAGGTGAGTAAGGGGGCGGATTTCTCTCAATGAGGTAAGCCTCAAGGAAATAAAATTTCAACAGTGTTTAGCGAAATTGAGGTTGAAAAATTAAACATCCAGAAATTCAAATACCAAATCCTTTGAAAAGGGTGAACTCTTACAAAAATTTTAAAAAAGGCAGAAGCGAAAATGAATATTTTATTTTTAACGCATCGATTACCTTATCCACCAAATGATGGGGCAAGATTACGACCTTTTAATGTCATAAAATATCTGGCTAAAAAACATAAAATCACCGTTATCTGTTTAGCCAATTCGCAGCAAGAATTAAAATCTGCTAAGATTTTAAAACAAGAGGCTAAATGTGAAGTTATCACGAGTTTTCAATATCCCCTAAAGGCAAAATTAGCCTGTATGATGACCTTATTATTTTCATCCACCCCTTTATCCTTGCCTTATTTTTATTCTAAAAGATTAAAGAATATAATAAAGGATAGATTAAATAATGAAAAATTTGATTTGATTTATGTCTATTCTTCGCCAATGGCACAATATGTTGTCCGTCAAAATGGTCATATCCCTAAAATCCTTGATTTGTGTGATGTTGACTCAGCCAAATGGTTAAAATATGCCAGGGCAACTAAATTTCCATTTTCCTTTATCTATAAAATAGAAGGGATGCGATTGCGTAAATATGAACTTATGATAACTAAAAAATTTAATCATACTTTAGTTATATCTTCGCAAGAAAAAGAACTATTAGAATCAATTACAGGAGATAGTATTAAAATTGATGTCCTTCCTAATGGAGTAGATTATCAATTTTTTAAGTGTAAATCTCCAAAAAATACAGATAATACCTTAATTTTTACTGGGGTAATGGATTATTATGCAAATATTGATGGGGTAAAGTATTTTCATGAAGAAATATTTCCTTTAATCAAAAAAGAAATTAAAGATGTCCAATTCTATGTAGTTGGCCGAAATCCACATAAGTCTATTAAAGAATTAGCCAAAAAAGATAAAAATGTAATTGTCACCGGGAAGGTGGATGATGTCCGACCTTATTTTGAAGAGGCAACTGTTTGTGTAGTCCCTTTAAGAATTGCTCAAGGTGTCCAAAATAAAATATTAGAGGCAATGGCAATGGGTGTTTCAGTAGTTTCTACTAAGAAAGCTATTGAAGGGATAAAGGCAAAAGATAATACGGAAGTACTTAGAGGAGATACCCCCAGGGAGTTTGCTTTAAATGTAATAAAACTATTGAAAAATAAGGCATTAAGGGATAAGATTGCTTCAAATGCACGGATAATGATAGAGAGAAATTATAATTGGGAAGAAATAGTTGATAGTTTGAATGAAGATATCTTAGAGAAAAAGATAAAGGAGCCAATTGAGAAAATAAGAATACCCCAAGATACATTTTATAGAACTAAAGGAAAAAGGATTGTGGATATTGTTGTATCAATAATAGGTTTGATTGTTTTTGCTCCTTTAATGGCAATTATTGCTCTTTCAATCAAATTAAGTGCTTTTAAAGACCCAGTGATTTTTAAACAAATAAGGGTAGGACAAGATGGAGAATTTTTTACATTTTATAAATTTAGAACCATGAAAAATGGTGCAGAAGTTAGAAACTATTCAGATGAAAATGGAGAGATAATTATAAAGCCTACATTAACTTCAAAAGGTGATGAAAGAGTAACCTTCATCGGAAAAATACTGCGTAAGACTGCCTTAGATGAATTACCACAATTAGTTAGTGTTCTTAAAGGTGATATGAGTATAGTTAGTCCAAGACCTGAACGGCCATTTTTTGTTACTCAACATGGTTGTCTGCAAGGTAAAAGAATTCATGTCAAACCAGGACTCTTTTGCCTGCCGGAAATAGTGTATGGATTCTCCGATGATAATGGTAATGGTAGAGGACTTGACCTTTCTAAGGAAGAAGGTCAAATTCAAAGGGCAAATTTAGATATAGAATATGTTGAAAAATATTCCTTTTGGCTTGATGTAGGATTAATTATTAAAATGACATGGAGGATATTACTTAGAGAATTTTACTTCTCGAAATTATTATTAGACAATTCAAATGGAAATGGAAATGGAAAAAGAAAAGAGGAAATTAAGGGGTATATTTGGCAAGGCAAAGGTAAAGGTGTATGTCAGCGTTCAGCTGTCAGCTATCAGCCGTTAGCAAAAACCATAAAATCAAGGTAAGAAGTAACTGACATCAGCTTTTACTTTATTCTTCAACTGACGGTTGAAAAATAAACGATTACAAGAAAGGAAAATAAACATAAAGATGAAGATAATAGCAATTGGAGCTCATTCAGATGATATCGAGATAAGTTGTGGAGGAACTATTGCTAAGGCAGTAAAGAGTGGACATGAAGTCCTGATGGTTGTAATGACTACCTCTGAATATACGAATTATACAGGTAAGGTATTACGGACATTTGAGGAGGCATCTCGAGAGGGTCAAAAGGCCGCAGAAATATTAGGAGCTAAATTGATAACCTTGAATTTTCCCACAAAGGATGTACCATATAATTCTGAGAGTGTTGAAGCGTTAGATAAAATTTTCAATGAATTTCAACCAGATATAATATTAACTCACTGGCCTCATGATACACATCAGGCTCATCGAACGACGGCATTAGCCACTATATCAGCGGCAAGATATTTCAATACAATATTAATGTATGAACCGATGATGCCTTCAGGGAGGTCTTATCATGGGTTTAGAGCCCAAGTTTATGTTGATATCAGTGAATTTAATAATGTTAAAATGAATGCCCTTAAATCTCATGAATCTCAATACAAAAAATATGGTGGTGATTTTTGGTTAGGAGCGGTTGAGGCCAGAGCCAGACTTCGAGGTTTTGAAATGCTTAGTGAAAAAGGACAATGTGCCTTTGCAGAATGCTATGAAGTGATGAGATTAGAATTGCCTTTGTAAATACTTAAGTCTGAAGGAAGTTTTTAGCTGTTAGCCAGTAGAATGGAAAAATATAATGTAACTTATTGTTGGACAGTCTGTTGAGAAGTTTCATTTAAGGTAGGTGGATAGACAAGGTAAAAATTATTATAAGGAAAATTAAATTTTCTATTGACAAATGTCGATAAATATGTTATATTAATATATTATACTAATAAATAAATTTAATAAAATTCTCACCTATGAGAAAAGTAGGTGTTAACGATAAATAAATACTAACATATAAATCAGGAGGTGAAAAATAAAAATGAAGAAAATTATTATTCTAAGCGTAATAGGAATGGCATTTCTGTTTTTTACACAAACAGTAGGTGCATATTCACTAACAAATGGTTTGGTGTCAATTGAGGTCAATGAATATGGTGTGGTTAGTAATATGAATACTGGAGGAGCTAACTTGCTGAATGAATATACAAATTTTGCAAGGATTGAAGGTTCAGTTTATTCATTCACATCTGTTAACTTTAACTATCTCTCATGGAACACAGTATATAACCCTGCAGATGCATACTTGAAGACAGTAATTGACCGTTGGTGGATGGGTCATACTGGACGTCAGCAAATAACTATTACCATCGAGACTAAAATTATGCCAGGGAAACCATATTTTGATCAACGAGTCAACATGTTGTATCAATGTGAGGATGTAAATCAAATCCTTTCGGATGTGAGACATTTTATACTGCTAGGTGCAAGTGATATGTATAATGGTGGTGTGGTAAAAGGTTCGGTAGAAAATGCAGCAACTACTCCATGGTACTGCGTAAAGGATACTACCTCAAGCTGGGCAGCTATAGCTCCATGGCCCAATCCAGAGACAATGTTCCTTTCTATAGAGGCTCCATGTGGTGTAACAGGGGCATTACCATTAGGTAATAGGGGCGTCTCTTCAGTAGGTGATGATTACTATGCGGGAAACAAGGCAGATGTAGTGGCTAAAATTATGACTGGTGAATTAACGCCGCCTCCACCTCCAGATATTCCTTTTACCTCAGGTCCTTTCTGTCAGAATCCTTCATTCGCAAGACAGTGGAACTATAGTCAGATGAAACCTTATACGTCATTAGGTCCTTTACCCTACGCCTATCGAACAGATTCAAGAAGTGAGGTAACTCCAGAACCGGCGACAATGTTACTACTTGGAATTGGAACGGGATTGTTTGGTTTATCCAGACGGATGAAAAAAAGATAAGACAAAAATAAGGTAGAAACTCTTAAATCTTTTAGATTGAAGAGAGAAAAACACGAAGAATAGACCATTCCAGAAATGGGTGGTCTATTCTTCATTTTTAAGGAGCGTGTGAAAATGTTTGTTAAGATTGGGTTAATTCTTCTCTTATTAATAAGCCAAACTCCTCAATACAGTGATAGTGTTACTACAAATGTATCCTCCAGCAGAGATATAAAAGAGAAGAGTGAACAACAAAAAATAAAAATTAGCCAGTTAGAAGAAAAGGTAAAAAAAGAACCTAAATCAATAGAAGCACATTATGAATTAGGAATGGCGTATTTTTCTAACAATTTGCTTGACAAAGCAACAATAGAATTTAAAAAGGTATTAGAACTTGACTCTAATCATTTAGAGACATTATTAACCTTATCAGAAATCCTGATTCATAACAAAGAGATTGATGAGGCTCAAAAGAAATGTGAACAGGCATTAAAGATTAACCCTGATTATGAAAAAACATATAATTTGTTGGGAACTATATATCTTTTACAAAACAAAATAGATAAGGCTGAAGAATCATTAAAAGAAGCACTCAAACGAAATCCAAATTCTATAATAGCCCATATGAATTTAGGAGGTTTTTATCATAAAACCAATAGAAGAGGGGAAGCAATTAAAATATTTAAATCTGCCTTAAAGATTGTCCCTAATGCCCCGATTGTTTATATAAATCTTGGACAAATATATTTAGAAAGTGGTTTTTATGATGAAGCAATTGATACTTACCATAAACTCAGTAAGATTATCCCAAATGACCCACGAGTTTATGACTTTTTAGGAATTGCTTATATATCCTCAAGACAATTTGATAAAGGTTTAGCTCAAATTAAAAAAGCAATAGAAATTGAACCAAAATATTTTTTAGGATATGTTCATCTTGGAGATTATTATTTTACTCAAAAGAAATATGACCAGACCATTGAATTCTATAAAAAGGCATTAGAAATAAATCCAGAGCAACCAAATGTTCAATTCCAGTTAGGAATTACTTATGAAGCTATAAAGGAATATAAAAATGCTATAAAAGAATATGAAAAACTGATTTCTCTATATCCAAAATTTGTTGCTGTATATAATAATTTAGCTTATTTATATGCAGACCAAAAAATTAATCTAAAAAGAGCCCTTCAATTAGCACAAAAGGCTAATGAATTATCTCCAAATTCTGCGGCAATACTTGATACCCTTGGCTGGATATATTATCAGATGAAACAGTATAATCCGGCAGTTTTGAATTTAGAAAAGGCGTATAATTTAATCTCTGATAATCCAATGATTCTCTATCACTTAGGTATGGCTTATCATAAAAAGGGGGAAAATAAAAAGGCCGTAGCAAAATTTAATCAGGTGCTTAAATTACAACCAGATTTCCCAGAGGCTAAATCAATTAAGGAAATAATTAACAAAAAGTAATCGGTTTGTTAAAAATCTCACCATAAGGATAAGGACTATAAGTCCTATATTAAAATAGACTTCTGCAAAATGAGAAATGTGAGGAAAGATATGCCACAAAGTCTCTAAGACACAAAATTCCACAAAAGGAAATTTTAGTGAAATTTAGTGTCTTTGTGTCTTTGTGGCTAAAAGAATGTGTATAAAGGAATAAAGTCAGAGTATGGAGGAAAAGTCAAGAAAAACAATTTCATGATTTACTGAAATATCAATAAGTTATGAATTTTGCAGAAGGCTTATATTAAAAATTAAAGGAGGATGTGAAAAATGATAAGAAAAATTTCAAATCAAGAAAAAGGAATAGCTATGATTATTGCCCCTATGGTAATGATTGTTTTATTTTTACTCGCTATGGCTTTTTTCGTTTCTACTCAGACTGAGATGAGTAAATCTATGACAGATAAGATAGGGGTAATAAGTTTGAATGTATCTAATGCAGGAGCAGAACGAACTATTTGGCGAATACAACAACAACTTGACAATGACCCAAATTGGTTACCTCAAGATGGAGAGAGTTTGTTTGGCACTGATTATGATAGCTTAATTAGGGAAAAAGATCCTACAGTATATAAATCCTATGGTGTATCTCTCATATCAGGGGGGGAAGGTTCATATCTTTATGGGATTAAGATGGTCCATGAAGACGATCTTACAACCCCGGATTTTGATGAATGGGCAATCTATGCGGCAGGAGTAATGCGAACTCCATCACCATCAGGACTAATGTCAAGTCTGAAAAAAGTAGAGCAGGTAAGGGTATTGGTTAGATTAGGGGTCCAGCAATTAGGATTTCCACCAGACTCCATCCATGCCAATAGACTGCTAACACCTACTAATTCCCTTGCCTATCTTTATCCAGATGCCAACGGAAATAGTACTGTATATTCAGAGCAAAGCGCAGAAGATACGGTAGATACCCCCCTTCTACAGCATCAATATACTCCTTGGGCACGGAAGGATGGATATCGAGGTGATTTTGATTATAGAACATCTGGCCCTACGATACCGCCAGCACTCCAAAATGCAGATAATACTAATGATAACATTACAACACAAACCAATGTCCCTTCACAACCAACCCCAGATGCAAATTTAGATTATTTTCGCACTATTGCAGATTATACGGCAAGTGGTGGAGTGATAAGAGATAGAAATGGAATAATAATTTCTGGCAGGCATATTACGACGAGAACAGATGGAAACAACCATAGGCTATATAATATTGGTGTTCATCCTACCGCTATGGTTGTTTTTAAAGGAACCAATCCTACCCAACCTCCTAATCAGCCAAATGTCCCTGTCTTTTATGATGTAAATGGTGATGGGCAAACAGTTTTCTATCTAGAGGATGGTTCACTGCGAACAGATGGGAGTATACGAATAACACCAAATACAAGAGGAATAATTGTTACCCGAGGAAGGTGGGTTAATACGGTTGATATGGAAGTTGATTTTAATAATCCTCCTCCAGTAATGGGTTATACCGATGAGAATAATCAAAGAAATGAGAATATCGGTATAGCTATTTACGGTGGGATACTAAGTCTGGATGATAGTGGAAATTCGTGGCCATATTTAAATAAAACTAGTGTATATCGACCTTATACTGATTTAACCTTGGAAGGTAAAACCGTTGACTATCTTGAACCACTAATAGGTTTTAATAGAGGTGATTTAGGGACCCTGGACCTATTTTCTGAATATGATATTCTTATGGCACCAACTCCACTGGAAGTGAGTGGCGGTGGACCTTTTAGGGAGAATGGGATGATATGGAGAGGGTTTATATATTCTAAGGGTTCCATAATGAAATATAAGGATTTTATCTTAAAGGGAGCAATTATGGCTAAGGAAGAGTTTCGGATAGGAAATCAGGGAAGATTAGGACGGACAATGCTTGATTATTTGTTTCCTCCTGCTGGGTCTCACAGTGGGGGGACTTATTATGATGATGGCTCTGATTTAATTCTTGGTTATGAAAACATAAATGGGAACCGCAATTATTTTAATAATGTCTTTGCTGGGGGACAGGGTGGTAGAGGTACAGGAAGAATGCAGATTCTTGCCTGGGAAAGGTATAAATAAGGAGAAATTCCTTATATTTTGTGAGGAATTCATTTTTTTAGTGGAGAGAGAAACCCTTAAAGGGTCTCTCTCTCCACTAAGTTCCTCTTTTCCCCAAAACTTTTTTCAAAAGATTTTCCCCTCAAAAATTAATTCATTTTGAATTAGAGGCCGTTTTTCTCGCCTTCCCATCTGCTAACCTGAGTATTCTATCCCCTCTTTTGGCTAATTCCTCATTGTGGGTAACCATAACGAGTGTCTGGTTTCTTTCTTTAGTCAGTTTTTGGAGCAGGCTAAAAACCTCCCTGGCGGTTTGACCGTCTAAATTACCGGTTGGCTCATCAGCTAAAATCAAAACCGGGTTATTTATCAAGGCCCTGACTATGGCTACCCGCTGTGCCTCACCACAAGATAATTGCCCGGGTTTGTGATGCTTTCTTTGAGTTAATCCGACCTCTTCTAAAAGTAACTCCGCAGATTTTATAACCTCCCTACCCTTTCTTCGACCAATCAAAGCCGGCAGGAGGACATTCTCTAAAGCACTAAATTCAGGTAATAAATGATGAAACTGGAATATAAATCCAAGCGTCTCATTCCTGAATTTTGTCAACCTCTTACCATTTAACTGGGATAGATTTCTTGACTCAAATCGAATTTCACCGCTATCGGCCTTATCTAATGTGCCTAACAGATTGAGCAAGGTACTCTTTCCTACACCAGAGGCGCCAACTATAACCAAAATCTCTCCCTGATGTACCTCTAAATTAAGTCCCTTAAGGATGTCAATCCTCATTTTCCCACTCGGATACGATTTGTAAATATCAATAGCCTGTAATAGCATTTCTTCTCCCTCTCTCTTTAATTTTCGATTTTCGATTTTCGATTTTGGATTGAAGATTAAGGATTGAGGATATAAGATTTCTCAATCGAAAATCGAAAATCGAAAATCGAAAATTCCATATTCCCCTACTCATACCTCAATGCCTCAATTGGTTTTAATGAAGCGGCATATCTTGCGGGATAAATAGCCGCTACCAAGCTTAAAATAATCGCCGCTAAACTTATGATACCCACATCACTCCATCTTATATTTACCGGAATGGAGCTGAGGTAGTAAATATCGCCTGGTAGTTTGATAAATTGATACTCCGCCAGTAAGTTACATAGCGTTATCCCGCCTAAAAAGCCGATAAATGTCCCGACCAGGCCGATAATTGCCCCTTCCAACAAAAATATGGAAAGAATACTCCCTGAACCTGCCCCCATCGTTCTAAGTATGCCAATTTCCTTTGTCTTTTCCATAACCCGCATAATCAGGCTTCCAGCAATATTGAATCCAGCCACTAAGATAATCAGACAAAGGATAATAAACATCACCGTCTTTTCTAATTTTAAGGCGCAAAAGAGATTCTTGTTCATCTCTTCCCAGGTTCTAACCCAATATGGAAATCCTAATGAAGATTTGAGTTTCTGGGCTATTTGGGGTGTCTGGTAAATATCGTTTATTTTCAGGGCAATAGAGGTAACCGCCTGGTTGTCCAATCCGAGTAAACCCTGGGCTTTAGAAAGTGAGACACAGGCAAAATTGGCATCATATTCATACATCCCGGATTCAAAAATACCTTTAACCTTGAGTATTTGTTGATTTGGGATGAGGCTTGCCTCGTTGAAGCTTGCTTCGTTGAGGCTTTTCCCTTGAGTGGTGAACAAACTTACCTCCTCCCCACGGATTACCCCTAATCTTTTAGCCAGCTCTTTACCCAACAAAATATCGTTTTGGGAAAGTTCCAGCGAGCCTTCTTTGATATATTCAGGTAATTTTGAAACACTGCCTTCAAGTTTAGAATCAATCCCTTTCAACATTATCCCTGCATTTTGATAAGGTGAGCTTATTATGGCTTGTGTGGTAATAAGTGGTGCAATACCAACTATTCGGTTATCTGCTTTCTTGATTTTCTCGATAACCGCCGGGTAATTTTTTAATTCACCAACCATTCCCTCTGTAACGATGAGGTGGGCATTCATGCCAAGTATCTTTTCCTTGAGGTCTCGTTCAAATCCTCCCATGACCGATAAGGTAGTAATCAGCGTAGCCACACCAACAGCTACCCCGGCAATTGAAAATAGGGTAATGATTGGTATAAATCTCTCTCTTTTCCTGGCTAATAAATATCTAAGTCCGATAAAGAATTCGTAGGGCATTATAACCATCCTTGCGGTAAAATTATAAATCTATCGATACACTTCACGACGATGTCGGACTCTTGTTACCCGAATCAGTTTTGTCTTATCATCAATTTCATATACCAAACGGTATTCTTTAATTCGTATCCTATAAAGTCGTTCATGTCCTTTTAATTTATGGACACCAAAAGGACGAGGATTTTTCTTTAACTCCTCAACTATCATCTCAATCTGAGATTTAATATAGATTGGTAAAGAACGAAATTCGTTAGCCGCAGAGTTAACAAATCGTACTTCATATTCAACCATCTATTACCTCATATTATTTTTCTCGGCTTTTAACTCATTCCATGATATAGTTGATTCACCTTTTCGTGATTCAGAAACCAATATATCATAAAAATCTTCCCAGTCTTCGCCCCATTGTTTAAGGTCAACCAGAACTGCGTGTAAAAACCTCTTTTTAACTTCTTCATGCGGAACAACATGTCCCTCTTCAGCCGCCTTCAAACCAATTTCTATTTTCTTCTTCACATAAAATTCGTACATAATATCATCCCATGTTATCTGGTCAGGTAATTTATCAATTAATGTTTTCGCCTCTTCTTTAACCATGCTCATAATTATATCCTCCTGTTTTCATTTTGGTCTTAATTGAGGAAATAACATTACTTCCCGAATAGAGGTTGTGTTAGTCAGGACCATAACTAATCTATCTATTCCTATTCCCAAGCCACCACAAGGCGGTAAGCCATATTCTAATGCCTCAATATAATCCTCATCTATCTTATCCGGATTTTGTTCGTAAAATCGTTTTTTTTGTTCAATAGGGTCATTTAGCTCGGAGTAGGCATTACCCAGTTCCTGTCCACCGATGAAAAACTCGAATCGTTCGACCAATTCCGGGTTGTTTTGTTTTTGCCTGGCTAAAGGAGAAAGAACGGTTGGATAATCCATGAGAAAGGTTGGCTGGATTAAATTTGGCTCAACCTTATTATCTAAAATATGATTCAATATCTCGGTTAATGATTTTTCTTGAACATCGAGTATTTTCCGCATATCCTCCAATTGAGTTACTTCAACACCGGTATATTTTGAAATTGCCTCATAAACCGTAATTCGCTGCCAGGGAGGCGTGAAATCTATTTCGTTATCCCGATAGGTTATCTTCAGACTGCCAAATAGCTTTTGCACAACAGATGCCAGAAGTTCTTCGGTCAGCCTCATCATATCCGTATAATCTGCATAGGCTTGATACACCTCTAACATTGTAAATTCGGGATTGTGGCGGGTGGAGATACCCTCATTTCTAAAATTGCGGTTTAGTTCATAGACACGTTCTAATCCACCAACAACAAGCCTTTTAAGATAAAGTTCCGGGGCAATACGCAGGTAAAGGTCAATCCCCAGGGTATTATGATGGGTAACAAAGGGTTTGGCAATAGCACCACCCGGTATGGCTTGCATCATGGGGGTTTCTACCTCTAAAAAATTCTGCCTGTCAAGAAATTCCTTTAGTCCCTTAATAATTTTACTACGGTTGATGAATAAATCCTTTACTTCCTCATTGACCAACAAATCCACATATCTTTGTCGATACCGTGATTCAATATCCCTTAGTCCATACCATTCCTTGGGCAATGGTCTTAATGATTTAGCTAAAAAGGTAAATTCTTCAACCAAAACCGTTATTTCACCTGTATAGGTTTTAAATACCTTTCCCTGGACGCCAATAAAATCGCCCATATCGAGTTCTTTAAACAGGCTAAAACCCTCATTCCCCAGGATATCCTTCTTGGCATAGATTTGAATCTTACCTTGAGCATCCTTGAGGTGGGCAAAAATTGATTTTCCGTGCTCGCGTATAGCCATTAATCTGCCGGCACAACTTACCTTTTCCTCGCTACCCTCTTTAAATTCCTCAATAATTTGTTGACTTGTGTGAGTTACCTCATATCTTTGTCCAAAAGGCAATATCCCTTTATTTTTCCAAAAATCTATTTTTTGTCGTCTGATTTCAAGTAATTCATTAATTTCTTCCATTTTTTAAATTTCCTTTTATGGCAGAGAATAAGGAGAAAGGGGGAAGAGGGGAAGAAGGGAAGGGGAGAAACAGAGAAACGAAGATTTTTATTCTCTCTCCTTCCCTGTTTCTCCTTATCCACTCTCCAATCCTTTTTATTTTTAATGTTTGAAATGCCTGATACCTGTAAAAGCCATCGTCATCGCGTATTCATCAGCGGCCTGGATTATTTCTTCATCTTTAATAGAGCCGCCGGGTTGAATTATCGCCCTGACTCCGGCTTTATCCGCCAGGTCAATTCCATCTCTAAATGGGAAAAATGCATCACTGACCATAACTGTCCCAAAGGCATTCGAGCCGGCTTTATTAATAGCAATCTTAACCGAGTCCACCCGTGAGGTTTGCCCAGCACCAATACCCATAGTTCTGTTTTCTTTTACCAGAACGATAGCATTGGATCTGACATGTTTTACTACCTTCCACCCAAAAAGCATGGCCTTTATCTCCTGTGGAGAAGGTTGTCTTTTGGTAACTATCTTCAGGTCTTGGGCACTGATTTTTTTTAAATCATGAGTTTGAACAAGTAATCCACCACCTCCTACAGTTCTTAGGGCAAGTAAGGTAGGACAGGCTTCCAGCCTGCCAGGTGATGAATGATTTTGCCAGGAAGATACCTCCAGAAGTCTCAGGTCCTTCTTTGTTTTAAGGACTTCAAGTGCCTCCTGACTAAATCCAGGGGCAATAATAGCCTCAATAAATGTCTTGATGATTTCTTCTGCTGTAGATTTTTCTACCTGCCGATTAAAACCGATTATCCCGCCAAAGGCAGAGATAGGGTCTGTTTCATAAGCAAGTTTATAGGCCGTCAATTGATTTCCATCAACCGCTACCCCACAAGGATTGTTATGTTTAATGATGGCACAGGCAAAATCTTCCTCAAACTCACTTACCAGAGCCAGGGCTGAATCAAGGTCTAAGATATTATTGTAAGAAAGTTCCTTACCGTGTAATTGTTTAGCATTACCAATCCCAGGGACAGTAATTTGAGTGTTTTTATAAAAGCCTGCCTGTTGGTGAGAATTCTCTCCGTATCGTAATGGGGATACTTTCTCATAACTTAAATTCAAATGGATAGGCAAAGGGTCTTTTTCTAAATATTGATGGATGATAGAATCATATTGAGCCGTATGGGCAAATGCCTCACAGGCTAATTTATAACTTAATTCTAAGGATAAACAGCCGTCATTTTTCTTGAGTTCCAGCAGCAATTCTTCATATCTTGCCGGTGAGACTACCACCCCGACATATTTATAATTTTTAGCCGCGGCACGAATCATGGTCGGGCCACCTATATCAATATTTTCAATGGCCTCTTCAAGCGTCACATCAGGCTTAGCAATGGTCCTGGCGAAAGGATAAAGATTAATAATGACGAGGTCAATCGGTTTAATCTTCTGTTCTTCAAGTTGTTTAAGATGTTCTGGGGTTCGTTGAGCTAAAATCCCGGCCTGAATATTAGGATGAAGTGTTTTTACCCTGCCATCCAGCATCTCCGGGAAATTAGTTACCTCCGCTACAGGAATAACCGTTATCCCAGCTTCCTTCAAGGCATTAGCCGTCCCACCGGTAGAAATAATCTCTACCCCTGTCTGGTTTAAATAATTAGCCAGAGTAAGTAATCCTTGTTTGTCTGAAACACTTATTAGTGCTCGTTTGACCCTAATCATCTATTTTCAACCTCCTCACTATTTTTAACCGAACAGTGGGTAGTGGTTTTAATCGTTGATTTTGCGGGTCAATCTCAATTTCAACGGATTCTAATGCCGTTACGCCTAAAATTGGTTCTACATTATCTTTTCCAGAGATTACTGTCGCACCCACAAACTCACTCATAAATTCTACCTGTGCCACACCAATATCCCTTACTGCATCTGTCCCATCAGCTAATTCATAAGTTCGCTTTCCTACAGGCTTAATTCCAACTTCCCTCAGCCGATTGCCGGGAACCAGACAATCAATCGCACCTGTATCTACAAAAAATAAACCTTTCCATCGTTTCTCCTGATTCCCCGGATTACATACTGCTACCGTTACTTGTGTCATTCCTATCTCGATCACCTTTTTATAGTTTACTTCTGACCGAAGATAAAATTTGGCGTCCCCAGGGGGATTCGAACCCCCGCCGTCACCGTGAAAGGGTGATGACCTGGGCCACTAGTCGATGGGGACTTACCATAAATAATAATATACCATAAATATCAAAAATTTGCAACTAAAATTTTATAAGATGTCATTTAAGAATTAAAAGTGTCCACTTTTAATTCTTAAATGATATCTTTTCTTGGGGTGCGTGTAAAATTTGTGTAACACTTTACTATTTGAACCAGACCGGATTTTACCCTTTATGTTGTGCCATATGACACATACTATATAATATAGATATTATTGACACATACCTCCAT
>SBAY01000060.1 GCA_005239945.1 Nitrospira sp. | reverse complement strand
AATAGCATACTGACTCATTGACGAATGTGAATGCTTGAGATGAAACCTGTCGGAAAGCCGTGTGCGGGAAAACCGCACGCACGGTTTGATGAGGGGGGCGGATGAAACGAATGATAGTTCAGGGATTCTGCCTCTACTCTACTGGATTAAATCCGGCAGATTATTCCTTACCGTATTACTGCCACCTTACCTATTTTACAGCCCTTCAAATTCCATTTCGTGCTTTCATCCTTTCGTTATTTCGTGATAAAAAATTCCTTTCAAATTATCTAATAGAAATTGGGTGCGTGTAAAATTTGTGGGTAACACTTTACTATTTGAACCAGACCGGATTTTACCCTTTATGTTGTGCCATATGACACTATTTTAGGGTTTCATTAGAAGCAGGAGGAATGAAATGCTAAAGCATTAAATCCAAATACTAAAGCATTAAATCCAAACTAAAGCCTCCTAACCAAAGTAAAGACTATTACCCTGTTTTGAGCCATGCCCTAATTTTTAATTTCTCATTACCCATTTTACAATTTACACTTATTTATAATGAAAAACTTGCAGTTGGCTGAACAGTTACCTTTAGCTTTTTGGACACTTTACCCACAAATTTTACACGCACCCAGTTGCCTCCTTGCCACTGATATTTTTTGTTCAAGTGTTTGATTGTTCATAACTTTCCTTCATTTTCTTTATCTGTTCTTTTAGCAAAGGGATATTATTTATTATTGTATCCCAGACAGACTCAACATCTATTCCAAAATAATCGTGAATAATTACATTCCTGAATCCTATCATTTCTTTCCATTCTACATAGGGATATTTTTGCTGAATTTCTTTTGGAATATTATTTGCCGCTTCCCCGATAATTTCAAAATTCCTGATTACGGCATCAATAGCCATTTCATCATTAGAGAAATCCTCAAAAGATTTTCCCTGTGTGTATCTTTCAATCTTCTCAATCATCTCAACAATATCTTCTATAAACAAGACATAATTCCTTTTTTTCTTAGACATAAACCACTTCCTTTAAAATATTTTCTTTTAATCTCGGTTTAATTCCATCTTTCATTACAAGGTCAACTTCAGCATTTAAAAAATTTTCCATATACTCTTTTAAGCGAATGAAATTAAACAAATCCTTGTGTCCTTTTTCAAGTTCAACAAGTATATCTATATCACTTTTTTTTGTCTGTTCATTTCTAACAACAGAACCAAAGATTCCTATTTCTATAACCTTAAATTGATTTTTTATATACGAGAGATTTTTTTTTATTTTTTTTTCTATTTCTTTTTTTGTTACCATGCTTATCCTCCACTCTTTTCATAAAATAGAGTTCTGCAAAATGGAAAAAGGGTTCAAGGGGTCAAGGGTTTAAGGGGGTAAGGGTAAGAGAATTTAAGAAAGAAATCCTTTGTTTTCCCTTGACCCCTCGACTCCTTAACCCCTTGAACCCTTTTTACATTTTGATTTCAACCTCGGATATTTGCTTAAATTTTTCCATTTTGCAGAAGTCTATTCATAAAAAAGATTGTTTAATCTTTTGTCATCTTCACTAATGTTATAATCCTCATCATCTGGAGTTTCGTGAATTTATTCAATAGAATCACGAAATCACGAAAGTACGAAAGCACGAAAAAATCTATATTCCTTTTCGTATTTTCTTAAATTTCGAGTTTTCGTGTTTATAATTTTTGGCAACTTAGGGTTTAACCTTAACATAGCAATAATTGCTGTCCCTTGTATTTTCAAGAAATTTCAACCCACTAAAAATTACGAAAGTCCAGTTAATCTGTTGGGTATAATTACATAAGTTTTAGTTTCTTTCCTCATACCATTTTTTAGTAAATTCCTGATATTCTATGCTTTTTCCCTTTATCTTTTGCCACCAGGACTCATTTTTAATATACCAATCTACGGTTTGTTTTATACCCTCGTCGAAATCTATCTTCGGTTGCCAGCCAAACACATTTTTTATCTTCGAGGTATCGACGGCATGACGCATAACATGACCTGGGCGGTCTAGAACAAATTGCAAGGCAGATTCATTTTTTTCTAACATTTTTAAAATTGTTTTACTAATTTGTAAAATGTTAAACTCCTGTCCCCCTCCAATATTAAACGCCTCACCATCCTGTCCTTCGCTATGAAGTAATATGTCCAACGCCGCACAATGGTCAAGAACATGTATCCAATCACGGGTGTTTTTACCACTACCATACACAGGTAACGGTTCATTCTCTAAGGCATTGGTGATGAATAACGGTATGAGTTTTTCGGGATATTGATTTGGACCATAATTATTGCTACAACGAGAGATGACAACCGGAAGTTGATAGGTTGTGTAATAAGAAAAGGCTAACCTATCAGCTCCGGCTTTACTTGCGGCATAAGGAGATTTAGGCATAAGTGGGTCCGTTTCTAATGAAGGTCTATTTTCCCCTGTAGGGGATTTTGCCTCACCATAAACCTCATCCGTAGAGATATGCACAAATCTCTTCACCTTGTATTTCCTGGCGGCTTCCAGCAGGACATAAGTCCCATAAACATCTGTCTGGATAAATGTTCCTGCCTCGAGAATGGAACGGTCAACATGTGTTTCTGCGGCAAAATGGACAACCGTATCGGTATCCCTCATTAAACTATCCACTACCTCCTTATCACAGATATTTCCATGATAAAAGGAAAACTTAGGATTTTGCCAGATGTTCTCTTCAAAATTATCACGATTCCCGGCATAGGTAAGTGCATCTAAAACCATCACCTGATAATCAGGATATTTTTTAAGGATATACCTAACAAAGTTACTTCCGATAAATCCTGCTCCTCCTGTAATCAGCAATCTCATTATTTACTACCCTCCTTTACTTTTCTATTTTTGTTTTACTTTTGAGATTATATCCAACAAAATTTCTTTCGCTTTTGAAAGAGCGACCAGACGATGACTGAGCTTATCTTTTATCTCAGAACCTAATTCCCCGAAGGTTTTAGAGTATCCATCAGGAATAAATATGGGGTCATATCCAAACCCTTGATTTCCTCTGACCTCTAAACTTATAAGCCCCTGACATTCTCCACAAACCGTATTTATCCTTCCATCAGGACAGGCTATGGCAAGAACACATTTAAACCTTGCCCTTCTTTCTCCAAGAGATATCCCTTTTAATAACTTCAATAACCGAATGTTTCTTTCTGTATCCGTAAGCCCATCTCCGCCAAATCTCGCCGACTTAATACCTGGTGCCCCACCTAAACAATCTACCTCTAATCCTGAATCCTCACCTATGGTTATTTTACCTGTCCATTCACAAACCGTCTTTGCCTTTTTTATTGCATTCTCTTCAAAGGTAGTTCCATTTTCAACAATAACGGGTAGGTGTGGAAAATTTTCTATGGACAAAAATTTAATCCTCAAATCCGCGAGCATCCTTCTTATTTCATCTATTTTACCTTTATTTGTAGATGCAATAACTACCTTCATTCTCCTTCATATTCTCCTATTATTCCCCATGTAATTGGTCAGTAATTAGAGGCTTGCCTCAACGAAGCAATCTTCTATTAGTATTTAGCGGAATTCGGGATTCGAAAGTCAGGCATCCTGAACCCAATACTGTTCAGAATAAATTTTGCATATAATTATTTTTACTCCAACTTCACTCTAAAATAGTAACTGAACTTTTGCGTTTTTTAGAGAGTTGCCAATACAGATTCAATGGTTTTGCCCATTTTCCCTTGTTGGTGGCTCCAGATTAAAAGCTCTTT
>SBAY01000380.1 GCA_005239945.1 Nitrospira sp. | reverse complement strand
GTCCTTAAATTATCCAAAATGGGCTATTTTTCGTTATCGCCTACATATGAAAAAAACTTTGTTAAAAAAACAACATCTTGCAAGTTTGTATTACAGAGGTCGCAGAGATGGATGAAAGAGAAAGGCTTAATGCTATAACAGAAACAATATTCTCTGCGTCCTCTGTGTCCTCTGTGGTGGGGAAGATTTGAGGGGGAAGATTTGAAAGTCAAACCTTGATTATGGAAAGGAGAGATGGGGAAAATGGAGAAATGATGGAGAAGGTGAACAGATGGGAAAGTGAAAAAATATCTTGTCACAAAAACACAAAATACACAAAGGGAAAAAGTTAAAATAAATCCTTCGTGTCTTAGTGTCTTAGTGGCAAAATTAAGGAGGTAAAGGTAAAATGTTTAACCTGAAAGAATCTTTAAAAACTTTAGGAGGTGGGAAAATTATGGTTAGGAGTAATAGGACGCAAGATTTAACCGCAGGTTGTCAGGATAGGATTATGATCAGGAATAAAATAGGTTTAGGGCTGATTTGCTTGCTGGCAATAGGTGTGTTTGCAAGTTCATCTTGGGCTATGGACAAAAAGCCTGCTGGGAGTGAAGAGTTGAGAGCAAAGAGTGAGGAGAAGGCTCAAGTAGAGGCTCAGCCAGAGGCTAAAGGGACTGAAACGGCAGAGGCTCAAGCCATAGAGCCAAAGTTGGTTATGGAGTATAAACTCACTGAAGGTGAGGAGATTGTTGATGTTATCTTTGATGAGACAGTGATGACTGTGGAAGAGGCAAGGGCTTTAGGAATGAAAGGATTAGAACAGAGGAAGGCAACCGAAACCGTGAAGGTGCAGTATCCAAAAGTGGTAATAACTAAAGAAACGGTTAAGTTTTTGGATGAGGAAGGAAAGGTGGAAAGGCAGATATCGTTAGAAAAACAGGAACAGGCAATTGTATCCCTAACAACTGGTAAAGTAATTATTGTAGGTGGAGAAGGTGAAAGTATTGAAACTTGGAATAAATATTGGAAATGGGTAGATGAAAATGGAAAGTTATTCAAAAAAGAAGATTATATCTTAGGTGAATTTGGTGATATTCTCATGTCAGAGAATGGAAAATATGTTGCTATTGGTCTTGGGACAGGATATATGGCACCTGAGGTCGGTGAATGCAGTTTATATGATATAAATGGAAATAAATTATGGACATATAAAATTGAATATCCTTATTGGGGTGGAATGGATATTTTTGATGATGGAACTGTTTTAATAGTAAGAGCTGTTGAGGAAGAAGGGAAAGAAAAGGTAGTAAAAGTTGCCTTGATAGATGTAAATGGAAAGAAGTTGTGGAAACAGGTAATAACTGGAGTAACTGGCTCTGGGTATAAATTTTTTACAACAAGGGAAGGCAAAATAATCCTTTACGGTGAGAATTACAAAAACAACCAGAGGAAGTCAGAAGATGAAATATACCATTTATATGGATTCGATAAAAAAGGCAATTTACTCTGGCAACCTAAAAAATATATAGGATTTAAAAACTCATTTCATAGAATGAGTATTTCTAAAAAAGCAAATTATTTAATAGGACATAAACTTTGGGAGTATGTATGGGTGATGGATATAAATACTGGAGAATTTATATGGAAATATCCCTTAAAAGGATGGAAACCTGAGACTTTAGAAATCTCTCCAGACGGTAGATATATATTGTTGGGAAAATTAATCTTGTTAGATGGGGGAAATGGCAAAGTTTTAAAACAGATTGAAGGAGGAGGGGATTTTTTGGGCACAGATAAGATTTGGAGAAGAAAAGGTAATAAGATTGAGATATTCAATATCTCTGATATCTTGAAGGAGGAAGATTAAAATGGAGAGAAATATTAAAAAGTGGTCAATAATTTTAATTTTAATAAGTCCATTTCTTTTATCTCTACCAAGTCGAGTCCTTGGTATAAGCTGGCCTACTTCAGGGACATACCCCAAAGAGATAGAGAGTGATTATGGTCCAAGAAGGGTAAAAACTTACTTTCATAAAGGCTTAGATTTTCTTGGTGGTCCTAAGGTAAAAGCTGTGGAGACAGGAGAAGTTAAAGAAATTTCTACAAGTACAACTTTACCATATATAAAAATTAAAGGTTCTAAAAATGTACTCTATCTTCATGTAAAAGCAGTAGGTATTAAAGAAGGTGATACTGTAACTGAAGGACAAGAAATTGCAGATTATACTGTTTCTGAAGATGAATATGGCGATCATGTTGATATAAGATTTAACAGTACTGCTGGAGATTCTAATCCTCTCCGCGATCTCTTCTCTTCTTTATACACAGGCAGTGATCCTACAATCAAAAGTATAACTATAACAGGTGATAAAGTTGGCTCTTTTGGTAATAAATATTATGTGAACGGTAAGATTAAGATAGATGCATATATGGAAACTACTACCAAAGATTTGAATACAGTTACTGTTACATTCGGCACTACCACTGTTGGAACAGTTACCTTTGATTATCATAATCATGCTATGTGGGAAGACTATAATGGATATAATCTAAAAGATACAAATCTAAAATGTAAGTCCGAAACAGACAAAACAAACCCTGCAAAAGATAATTTTATTTATTACTGGGATACAACTAAAGCTAATGAGGCAGAATATAAAGTTAAAATTACCGCAACAACTGTTAAAAATAATGAATCGGAAGAAGAAATCTCAGTAATAGTAGACCGAACTATACCTACAGTAACCTCTGTCTCCCCCACTGGCACCAACATTAATGTTACCACCAAAATCTCAGCTACATTTAGTGAACCAATGGACCAGCAAGCTACACAGCAGGCTTTCTCTATCTCTCCATTAGACGCTAACCTAAGTAATCCTACCTGGAGTAATGACGGTAAAACCGTTACCTTTGACTTAGATAAGGCATTAAAGTATAATACTAAATACACTGTAACCATTTCTACCAATGCCCGGGATTTAGCGCAGAATAAATTAGCTAATAGCTATTCCTGGAATTTTACTACCAAAAAGCTTATTCAGAATGTCAGTGCCAATCCGCTGACTTTATCCTTTCCACCGGTCAATAGTCAAACTAATATAAGTTATACTTTAAATGATGAAGCCAACTCTGTCATCATAGAGGGTTATTATACCTCTACCATCGGCACTCAAACCCTATTAGCCACTACTCTTGACAATTTATCTACTAATCAAGGTCAAAATTCTATTTTCTGGGATGGTAAATGGGATGAAACAACTCCTTTAAAAAAGGTATATCCAACACAATGGGATATTAACGAGGCAAGATTCTCAGGGAATTATAATTTAAGAATAACTGCCTGGGCTAATGAGCGGTCAGAGACTCAAGAAATTCCGAATTTATTAATTCAAGCTCCAGAATACTTAGCCCATAGAATCTTCGATAAGGCTTTGAATCCACCAACTGTTTCTCCACTGACTAAAGATAAAGATGTCTCAGACACATTTGGTAATAATGATGGGAATACAGATGCAGGTGAGATGCCAAGTGTGTATGTAAGTTTGAAAAATAAGGCAATAGTGGCAATAGGAACCGCAGATGGTTATAGTGCCTCATGGGATGACCCAACTGATAACTATGATACCGCTAATTATCTAAGTTTCTTCACTGATGATGATAAATTTGAAGGACCAATCCCATCACAGGGAGAAAAGGAAGGAAAATGGGGTTTCTGGGCAAAAGTATCACCAGATACACCATTAGGCAAGGACCTTGACTTCTTTGTTAAATTTATTGATAAAAATACCAATTCCCCATCTATTGATATGTTTGAGATTAAAGATGTTGATTTAGATATTAAGCCTTTATTTGATAATATTCCCTATATCTGCGATGGGGATAATATCCTGGAAGGAAGGTATGGAAATAATAATTTAAAGATAGACCCGGGTGAATTAATCGGCTTGCCATTAGAATTAAAGAACGAAGGTTACAGCAATATGATGCGTATCTATGAAGGATTAAAATACGGACATAAGGTTAAGGCGATATTGAATACTTCAGATACTTATGTTAAACATATTTTCGATAACGAGGAAGAATATAAAGATATTGGTAGTCAACAATCGACTACCTTTGCGACTCAATATAATTTAAAAGGGAGAACTTTTGATGATTATAACTTACTTATCTATTCCCATGCCCCTAAGGGACATAAGATTGAGTTAAGATTGGATATTAAAGATGATGTTACGGATGTAGATGGTCAGGTGCATCATAATTTTTATTCAGGGACAAGTAACTTTACTATTACTATCGAGTCTGGCAGTGATACCATAAAACCTTTAATAGATGCGGTGAGCGTCTCTACTCCTCCACAATTTAATATCTTTAAAGATGGCAACGCTATATTTTTTGAGACTAAAATCCTGGATGGCAGTAACGATATCAAGGCAAAGATAAATGTGTTAGCCCCGAACAATTCGCCATTCGATAAGTCTTTAATCCGTGATTCACAAGGTAGCTATGAAGGTTGGTTTGAGAAATTAGCGTATCATTGGGGACCATTTACACCTAATGAATTAAAGGATGGAACTTATAAGATTAATAGCCTGACTGCAGATGATAGTTATGGTAATATCTCCACTCCAAAAGAAGTCAATGTCCAGGTAGAGATAGATACAGAGCTACCCACAGCCGAGATTGGTTCTTTAACTAGTAATATATTTCAGGATACGGTTTATAATGAAGCTGGGTATCAACTCCTGACAGGCACGGTTACTATTTCTGGTAAGGCTTATGATGTGCATTTTGGGAGTTTTAGTGTCGAATATGCGGCTGGGATAAATCCAGATACCGGTTGGACAACACTTATTAGCTCCACGATACCTCACCAAACCTTCGGAACTCTTGCAGTCTGGAATACACTAACAATCCCGGATGGAACTTACACACTGAGATTAACTGCCACAGATTTAGTCAACCATATTGCACAAACCATCAGGGTAATCGAAATAGATAATACCGACCCCACTGCTATCATCACTCAACCGGGTTTCTCACAGGCAATTAACACCATTGCTGAAAATAACCAGGTGCGGATTTTAGGCACAGCCTATGATTTGAATTTTAAAGAGTTTAAACTGGAATATTGCGATGGTATCCCTAATCAACTTAATCCGAATCCTGCCTGGTATGATATTTCGATAGGAACGACTAATATTACCAATGGTATTCTGGCCACCTGGACGACGACAAATTTAATCGATGGTAGGATTTATACATTACGATTAACCGTAACAGATAAACTTGAACACCAAAATATACTTTTACGCACCATCCGGGTAGATACCACAGGGCCTGAAATTGAGCTTGGCACAACTACATTCCATACTAACCTTATCACCTACCATCTCTCAGAATCCGGTTTTGTTACCTTTAAACTCTACCAGGTCAACCCGGCAGAATATGATTTACTCAATTTCTTTAAAGATACCCCACCCTATCAACCGGTATGGACATACACTCAAGAGCAACATGTGGGTGATAATGAGATTATCTGGGCAGGTAAGGATAATAATGGTGAAGAGTTACCGGAGTCAAGTCCAAATATAGCTTATTATGTCAGTCTTCGAGCCGTAGATGATGCCCATGAATATAAAGAGGCATACTTTGAGGTGGTAAAGCAAGGCATTCCCAGGATAAGTAATTTGATACTTCCGAACTCTTTTGATTTTCAGAGTAATCAGGTAATGGATTTTTCTTTTATGTCGGAAGAGGCAGATGAAATCTGGCTAAAAGTGATTAATTCTGAAGCCAGGTTAATTCAAACCTTAAATCCGGTAGAAACTTCTGGCAGCAATCCAGCAGTTACCTACAATTATCGATGGGATGGAACAAATATCTATGGTTTGATGGTTCTATCCGGAAGTTATACTATCTGGAGTAAGCTAAAGGATAGTGATGGTAATTTTGTGATTTTCGATGGGGTAGCAGAAAATAGATTCATCGAGGTAACTACACCACCGCTTCCGCCATTAATCGACTCCAATACTGCTACCTATAGAAGTAGTCAGCCAATAGAAGGTATTAATTCAAACTGGGCTGTGCAGTTAGAGAAGAAGGTAGATTTCCCTGCCGTAAAGATTCCGGGTAGTTACGATGAGGTAAATGGCAACTTGACTAAATTTGCCTGGGTATATCCAGTAAAATGTATAGAATTTGTCGAGATGGCGAAAAATGAGCATTTATCTAATGCATATCTATTCGATGGACGTGATATACCGCCGGCAAAAGGTGATAGGTCGGGCAGACGAGAGGCATCTATTGCCTCAGGTGGCTTGTTTCCTACAGGTGAGTATAACTATGTCCTTTATAACGATAATTTGAATTACCAGAAGCACGGCATGGTAACATTAGCTACAGAAACTACTCCTCCCAAAATAACCAATATTCAAGAAATCGAGCAAGGAACAGAGAATAGTATCTTTGATATTGAGATTACCCTGGATGAGTATGTTAAGGGATATTCACTTAAGGTATATGACTCAGGTTACCAATTTAAGGTTAAAGGATTGGATTTTAACCTGATTGGTACGGCAGGACTTCAACCACTATTACCGCAGGAGGAATTTGGCACCTGGAGTAGTCCCTCGTCAGATATAGAAAAACGAAGTTACACGAGGATACTCAATAAAATCACCTATCAATCAGGACTTGATTTATTTGCTGGTAACTACCGGATAGAATTAGAGTTGATAGATATTGCGGGCAATAAATCAGAATTAGAGGGTGTAGTAACTTATCGCAAACCTATTTCTGCCCGGACAGGTGGGGTGGCAGTCGCAGATACCAGTGCAGATAACTCTGTCAAATCAATAGAATTAATCATCCCGGCACAAAATTTAGACAAGATTAATTGGACGAGGGGAAATATTACCATCACCTCTGCAACCACCACACCAGAACTTCAGCCTTTCTTTGATTATTTAGATAAAATCTATAATGTCGCACCAAAGGGACTAAAATTTTCACCTGCGGCTACACTTAGATTAACTTATCTGGATTTTAACAAGAATGACTTAATCGAGACAGACCAGAATGAAGATGAGATTATCGGCGTAAATATGGATGAAGATGCACAAATTGAAGGGGTAGATAAAGAAACAGGCAAGACAGTGGATGAAGATTATGGTCTAAATGAAGAGCAAAATATAAATGTAGAGCAACTGGGGATATTTTATTTTGATGAACAGGGTGTCCCAGAATACATAGGCGGTATAGTCAATAAAGCGGAAAAGACGATTGAGGCAAGAATTTATCATACCTCGGACTATGCGGCATTGGTCAAGAAGGATATGACACCACCGATAACGACTATTACACCAAGTATCATTAATGGATCGTATACAATACCAATTGCTACCTTTACTTTGACTGCTATAGACCCGATGGGGACAACTGGTGAAGTAGTATCAGGAGTAAGGAGCATTAAATATGCAATAGATAACCCAGAGCCTGATATTATCTATATTGAACCCTTTAGTCTAACTCTGGGCGAACATACGATTTACTATCAAGCGGTGGATAAGGCAGGGAATCTTGAAAATATAAAGAGTTTTAAGGTGTTTGTAGTTAATCGCCTTTTGATTGATTCAAAGATGGAGTTAACAAATGTAGCCTGGAGTTCTATTGCCTGGGGGGATTATGATAATGATGGAGATTTGGACCTGGCATTAACAGGTTACATTGGAATTGGAAACTCATTTGTTTCAAAAATCTACCGGAATGAATCTGGTATATTAGTAGAGGATACTTCTCAAAATTTAACAGGAGTATTCAATAGTTCTATTGCTTGGGGGGATTATGATAATGATGGTGATTTGGATTTGGCATTGACAGGATGTGATGATTCATTTAATCCTATTTCAAAAATTTATAAGAATAAAGCTGGAAAATTAATAGAAGATACCTCTCAGAATCTAACAGGAGTTGACGTTAGCTCTATTGCTTGGGGAGATTATGATAATGATGGTGATTTAGATTTGACATTAACAGGAGGGGCTAAAGGGATAGCTGTTTCAAAAATCTACCGGAATGAATTTGGGAAATTGATAGAGGATACTTCTCAAAATTTACCAGGGATGTGTTGGGGTTCTATTGCTTGGGGAGATGTAGATTCCGATGGAAATATAGACCTTGCCTTAACAGGAAATAGTTTTATTTCAAAACCTCTTTCTGAAGATGTAAGGAATTTGTTGAGTAAGAAATATTTTGATGTAAAAGAATACTCCAAACTTTTCCTAAAGGCTTTTACTTTGTCAAAATCTTTCTCTGAACTTTCTAAGCTCTACAAAAATTATGGAGTTAAATCTAATACTTCACCATCTCTCCCAACTCAATTCAGTTCAAATTACACAACTAGCACCCTTACATTCAGTTGGAATGCAGGTAGTGATAATGAGACTACTGAAAAAGGCTTGTACTACAACATTCGTGTAGGGACTGCACCGGGTAAGGAGGATATAGTTTCAGGTAAATATGGCTCACCACTGTTTGGTAATTATCTACTAAAACGAAAATCACTCACCTTGAATCTACCACCCGGGACCTATTACTGGGCAGTGCAGACAATTGATACTGGGCTTGCGGCAAGCCAATGGTCAGAAGAACAAATAGCAATGACAGGACATATATCCTTAGTTTCACCTACCTCTGGAACCGTTGGAACGGAGGTTACTATAAAAGGAGATGGATACCTTCCAACAGAATTAATCAGGATTGATTTTGGAATTACGAAGACAATTACTATGGTATCAACTGATGCCAATGGTGGATTTAATGCAATATTTACCGTAGATGTCCAGGCAGGATGTGGGACTCTAACCGTAAGTGCTTGTGGGCTTAAGAGTGGACTTTTTGCGCATACATATTTTGTAATGCAGGTAAGGATTACATCTGTAACACCTACTATGGGGACAGTAGGAAGTAAAGTTACCGTTGCAGGTGATGGTTTTGCGGCAAATGAAGGGATAGCCATAGGTTTTGGTGTCAATCCGACGATTGCGGTGACGATGACGGATAATTTGGGTCAGTTCAAGACGGTGTTCACGGTAGATACCCAGGCAGGCTGGGGGATATTAACGGTCAGTGCCAGGGGTAAGGATTGTGCGGCGTCCAGTTGGTTTAGGCTATTAGGACAGATTACCTCAGTTTCACCTACCTGTGGGACGGTAGGGACTCGGGTAACGATAGCAGGCAATGGCTATGGTGCAAGTGAGCAAATCATGATAGATTTTAGGACGACATTGACTATTTGCCTGACTACTGCGGATACTCAAGGGAGTTTTACCGCTACATTTAAGGTTGATTCACAAGGCTATGGGATAAAGACTATTACTGCTACAGGTATTATCTCAAGTGGAGTAGCAAAATCCAGATTTACTATTCTCCCTCCTCCTGGCAGTATTTCAGGGACTGTAACTACTTCAACCGGCATCCCAATAGTATATGTAATAATAAGTATAAGGAATGGTCAAACTACTATTGTTGATAAAAATGGTAGGTATAAACTACTGAATGTACCTCCAGGGAAATATGAAGTACAGGCAAGACACAAAGAGAGTGAACAAGTTGAAATTAAAAGAGATGTAATCGTAGAACCAGGAAAAGATACAGCCAATATTAACTTTACTATTGATTACATTCATAAACGCTACTATAAATGGATTTATGCTTCTTCAAGAAAAGGGGAAAATCGCACATACTTTTTGACTGCACCCGGGGATTATGAGATATACAATTGGGGATATCATGTTTATTATAGTAAGCATGCAAGAGATAATGGAACATATATTGATAATGCAGGGAATAGATTAGTAATTAAAGTAAGACTTGATGGAAAATGGTATCGTAAGGCATATTATAATGCACTATATTGGGTATGGGCAAGAAAACCAATTATTGTAGAAGAGGGATATGAATATGGGGGTAATAATCAAAGGGATATTAATGAAACAGTATCTGAGAAAACAACTCGTACTTACTATCTTTATCCTTCTGACCCTAAATATAAAGTATTCACATGGAATTATACAGTTCGTAATGCAATAAATGCCTGGGATGAAGGTAGTTATATAGATAATGCCAGTAATAGATTGGTAATCAGGGTAAGATATGAAGGAACGACAATAAGATTTGGTTGGGGATGGTGGAATTTTGTCTGGACAAGACCGGCATATTTTTCTGCTACATATTATGTTTATGGAAGGAAGGAAGTTGGTAAAGGAGAATATAGCGAGGAGATAGTAAAAATACCGGTGAAAGTTATTGAGGAACCTCCTCTAACCTCTAAAAAATCCACGCCATTTATTATGTTAATACAAGATAAACAACCAGGTCGCAATTTGGGATTAAATACATTAGAAGAAAAACCTAAGATTGCTATCATGGTTAAAGATGTAGAAGAAGAATTGACCACAGTTAGATTAAAATTAGCCTTTAATCCGGCTAAGATACAGGTAGAGGATGTTGGTACACCTACCTTTGAAGGGATGACGACAAAGGTTTATTTACAAAAAGATATTGATAATCAAGCGGGTAAAATAGATATAGGGATGGTAATAGTGGATGAGGATGATGTGTATCGTGAAGGAAAAGGGACTACTTCGGATAAAATTTTAACTAATAACCAACAGAGTAGATTTATATTAGAAGATGAAGAAAAGGAAGAAGAGAATATAGCTCCTCTTGCTTATTTAATCATTGATGTTCCTCAAAAATCCAGAGGTTTAAGTTATCAAAAGATACTGGAAGAGATAATGAGTTGTATAAGTATAGATGAGGTAGAGTTAAAGGGTGCGGATGAAAATATTATAAATGTAAAAGTAGATGAGAGGAATATCACAAGGGTTCAACCTGAATTAAATCTTAATAATGCTTATTGCTATCCTAATCCGACAAAAGACCAGATAACATTTGCTAAATTGACTGAACGGGTAAAGGTAAGAATCTTCAACATAGCGGGTGAGTTGGTTTATGGAGAGCGGGAACATACAGCAGATAACAACAATGAATGGATTTGGAGATGTATAAATAACGATGGTGAAAAGGTAGCCAGTGGTATTTATATTTATATCCTACAAGATTCGGTAAGTGGTAGTATGAAGAGAGGGAAGATTGGGGTGATTAGATAAGGGTTTAAGAAAACAAGACTGGTAGGAATTTGTTTTGGGGCATCAAAGAATTAGCTATCGTTCCTACGGAACTTCTGGTTTATCTATGGTTATTTGCTACCGATATTAT
>SBAY01000061.1 GCA_005239945.1 Nitrospira sp. | reverse complement strand
TGGGCTCTCAAGTTATGCCAAAGCCAGAGAAATAGCCGGTCTACTCAAACAATGGATTCTCAAGGGTGAGTTTTTCTTGACCGAGCCAGTACAAATGCTCCCATCGGTTAATTCAGGTATTAGCTTCAAGCCTCTGAAGGAAAGAAGTTAATCTGGAGTTAATCCTTGGAGTTAATCCGTTAGGATTTCATAACTGGCAATGAAAGGCTAAAGCCTAAACTCCATTAAATAGACTCAGGAGGGCAAAGTATGAGCAAGAAACGAGTGGTTTTAACATTTCCCAAAGAGACTGTCGAACAGCCAATTACTTATCACCTAATTAAAGATTATGATTTGATGGTCAATATCCTGAGTGCTAAGGTCAACCCTAATGAAGAAGGTAGACTGGTAGTGGAGATAAGTGGGCAAAAGCAAAGACTAAACAGTGGGATGGACTATCTTAAAGGATTAGGAGTAGCCATTCAACCGTTGGCTCAGGATGTAAGATGGGATGAACAAAGATGTACTCATTGTACAGCGTGCCTTCCTATTTGTCCCTCCCATGCCTTGAGTGTTAACCGAGCAGAGATGAGGGTTTCATTTGACTCTGAATACTGCATTGTTTGTGGACTATGTCTTAAGGCATGTCCTTATCAAGCAGTGGAGATATTATTTTAGGGTAACTCAATTACCTGATTACCTAACTACTGGCGAGGTGGCAGAGTGGCTATGCGACCGATTGCAGGTCGGTTTTACGGAGGTTCGACTCCTCCCCTTGCCTCCAAATTCTAAAAAGAGGAGGAATTTAAGATGTGGCTTTCGACAAAAGGCAGATATGCCCTCAGGGCGATGCTTGAATTAGCTTTACATAATGCAGGTGCCCTCGTATCTGTGAGTGAAATTTCGAAAAACCAGGAGATTACTTCTCAATATGTCGAACAAATTATGGTCAAATTAAAAAGGGCTGGGTTGGTAGAAAGTGTTCGAGGGCCTGCTGGTGGCTATAGACTGACCAAAAAGCCATCTGAGATTAGCACAGGTGATATAGTTAGAACTTTAGAAGGTTATATTGACCCGGTATTCTGTGTTAATCCAAAGATTAGCCATAAGGATTGTCAGCGAGCACCAAGATGTGCTACCAGGGTGCTCTGGAAGAAGGTTGGAGAAAAAGTAACCGAGGTTTTAGATTTGACTACGCTTGAGGATTTAGTCAAGATGGATAAGGAACTTAAAAAGGAGGTTGAAAAAAATGCAGTTGGATGATGTAATTATTTCAAAGGCTATTGTGGAAAAATGGAGCCAGGATTTGGTTGACTCGTTAGAAGTAGATGTAGCTATTGCAGGGGGAGGGCCAGCAGGATTGACTGCTGGATATTATTTAGCCAAAGAAGGGTTCAAGGTGGTGCTGTATGAACGCAAGCTGGCTATTGGTGGTGGTATGTGGGGTGGTGGAATGATGTACAATAAGTGTGTCTTTCAGGAGGAGTCAAAGCCAGTGCTTGATGAGTTTGGGATAAGAACCCAGCAGTACAAAGAAGGATATTTTGTTACTGATTCTTTGGAGACAGTGTCTACCCTTTGCTCTGGTGCCATTAAAGCCGGAGTGAAGGTATTTAACCTCATCTCGGTTGAGGATGTGATGATTCGACAGGAACAGGTGACAGGTCTGGTGTTAAACTGGAGTGCGGTTGATATTGCCAATCTTCATGTTGACCCCCTGACGATTCGAGCAAAATATGTAATAGATGCTACCGGCCATGCTGCCGAGATAGCCAAAATAATTACCCGCAAAATTGGCAAAAAACTCCTTACAGAAACAGGAGATTTATTAGGTGAAAAGCCAATGTGGGCAGAGGTTGGTGAACGCACCATTGTGGAAAATACAAAAGAAATCTATTCCGGAGTTTATGTAGCTGGTATGGCCGCTAATGCTATTTTTGGAGGGCCAAGGATGGGACCGATATTTGGTGGCATGCTACTATCAGGCCAGAAGGCTGCTGAATTGCTGATAGAGCGATTAAAATGAATCCCATCTAATTCTGGTTGAGGGGTGGTAGAAATGAATGATTTTACCCTGAGAGTATTTTATAACTTAGCTCAATTAAAAAACTTCTCAAAGGTGGCAGATGAATTATACATTACCCAGTCTGCGGTCAGCCGCCAGATTAAGAATCTGGAAGATAAACTGGTCGTAAAGTTATTCTTACGAGAAAAAGAAGGAGTTTCCCTAACCGAAGAGGGTAAAATATTGTTTGGCTATGTAGAGAGGATATTAACTCTTTATGAAAAAGCGACTAAGGAGATAGACCACTTGAGACATACCAGCCTGAATAAAATAATCATAGGTGCCTCAACCACCTTATGTGAATATATCCTGCCAAAGATAATGAGTACCTTTGGTAAAAAGTATCCTGAGGCAGATATTTACTTAAGGGTAGCCAATACCAATGAGATATTAAAACAATTATCTACTAATGCCTTTAATTTAGCTGTGGTAGAAGCCCAGTTCGATAATCCCTCATTTATAGTAGAAAAGGTTTTTGAGGATGAATTAGCTCTTATTGCTTCTAACAGGCATCCCTGGGCATCTAAAGAGCAGATAAATTTTAACGAAGTGCTATCTGAACCAATAATAATAAGGGAACAAGGTTCAGGGACAAGAAAAATGCTGGAGAATGCCCTGGCTAATTTGGGGGTGGAGCTTTCTGATTTAAAGGTTAAAATGGAGCTTGATTCAACAGAAGCAATCAAGAATGCGGTAGGAGAAAACCTTGGTGTTGCCTTTGTCTCAAAGGCTACCCTAATTAAAATGCCAGAGATGATAAAGATTGTGCCTGTTACCAACATGGAATCTCGATTTGACTTCAACCTAATCTACAGTCGGGAAAAAGGGCTTACCTCTTCAGCCCTCGAATTTATAAAGTGTTTGAAGGAAACATTTCAGACAAATCTTTTGAGTTGGCCAGACGCATTGTCTCTCCAAACGGAATCAGGACATAAATTTATTCGGGGGACATAATACTAAACTTTTATAGCAAAAGAATAATTTAGTATTATGTCTCTTGAATTGCTCCTTGAATTGTTCCAGAAGATTATGAGTTTCTCTTTTTGAATGCAACTTAGTATAATACTGCTCTATGTCAAATTTCGATTAATAAGTGCTACATCTTATTTGCACCGAGGGAAATCTAAATGGCATTCTTCAAACAAATAACAGTATCGCTTACAAATCGAAACAAGCATAAGCATCACCGGAACTTCAATCAAAACACCGATTACCGTGGCTAATGCTGCCCCCGAGGACAATCCAAAAAGCATGGTTGCTGTTGCAATTGCCACCTCAAAATGATTAGAAGCACCTGTAATCGCAGCAGGAGCGGCATCACGATATGAGAGTTTTAGTAATCTGGCTAAGATAAAGTATGTCACGCCAAAAATGATTATCGTTTGGACAAAAAGAGGAATAGCAATCCATAATATCGTTAGAGGATACCTCATTATAATTTCTCCCTTAAACGAGAATAAAAGCACCAGTGTGGCAAGAAGTGCAGATATGCTAATCGGTGTAAGCCGATGCAAAAAGTTTGCCTTAAACCATTCTAATCCTTTGGATTTGATAATCCACTTCCGTGAAAAGTATCCTGCAACCAATGACAAGGCTAAATAAATCATAACGGAAAGCAATATTGTCTGCCAGGGTATAGGCATTGCATTTACACCAAGCAAAAATCCTCCAAGCGGCGCATAAAGAACAAGCATTATCAGCGAGTTTATGGCCACCAGAGTTAAAATAAGCCCATCATTGCCTTTTGCCAGATAATTCCACATTAACACCATAGCCGTACAAGGAGCAATTGCCAGCAAAATAGCACCCGCGATGTAGCTTCTCCATAACTCAACTTCTTGCCCTGTCCTAATAATCTCGGTTCCAGGCAAGAATCCTTTGAACAGGTATCCCAAAAAGAATGAAGCAATCAGATACATAGTAAATGGTTTTATAGCCCAGTTGATAACTAAGGTTAAACCCAGTGGTTTAGGCGTTTTTGCCGCTCTTACTACTTCTGCAAAATCTATCTTCACCATAATCGGATACATCATAAAAAACAGACAGATAGCAATGGGAATTGATACATTATATATTGAAAGAGAATCTAATTTGACGACAACCTCAGGTGCCACTTTCCCTAAAAAGATGCCTGCACCAATGCAAAGCAACACCCAGAGTGTCAGATACTTTTCAAAGAGAGATAGTTTTCTTTTTTCAAGTCGAGTAGACATATTCAACAACCTCCTTTTAATTGCTTAATGCCCCTCACAGAACCGTGCTTGAGGTTTTCCCTCACACGGCTCTTCGGTAATACATC
>SBAY01000336.1 GCA_005239945.1 Nitrospira sp. | reverse complement strand
TCGTATCTATATTCTCCCAATTTCTAATTTCTAATTTCAATGTTTTGTGAACGGAAAGTTCAGGGTAGCATAACTTACCCATAAATTTTACACGCACCCTTCTCAGATTTTGTATTTGACAAAAATGGATTTTTAGTGTATAATTATTTCAGTATTTTAGAGAGGAGTAAAGATGCCTAAAAAAACACTTCGCGAAATATTAACTTCAGACATTATTTCTGTTTCTCCCAATACGCCTGTCTCAGAAGCCATCTCAATTATGTCCGAGAAAAAGATTAGTTGCCTGATTATTATTGACAAGGCAAGACTTCAAAACAAAAAAATAGCCGGGATATTCACGGAAAGGGATGTTGTGCGCTGCTTACATGCAGGCATTCAATTAGAAAAACGCAAGATAAAAGAGGTGATGACCAAACATCTTCTTACGGCAACTCCTGACATGAATCTTTATGAGGCTTATGATTTACTCCAACATCACAAAATACGACACCTTGTTGTTGGAGATTCAAAGGATAAATTGGTTGGAGTAGTAACCCAGACAGATTTGATGAATAATCTTGGACTGGAATATTTTGTTGAGATTAAAAAAGTATCAAGCATAATGACTCGAAATGTAATAACTGTGGAAAAGGGGAATTCGGTTCAGGATGCTATTGATAAAATGGCGAAATTTTCAATCAGTTGTATAGTTGTTGAAGAAGATAACTTCCCTGTGGGAATATTAACCGAGCGGGACATAACACGATTGTTTTACGAAAAGGGCAATATTAATGATTTAAAAATTGAGGAGATAATGAGTCATCCGGTTAAAACTATATCCTTGGACATACCTGTCTATGATACGATAAAAATAATGAATCAGAAAAAGATTCGCCGATTGATTATTGTCGATAACGAGGGTAAAATAGCCGGCTTAATTACCCAGTATGATATTACCAAAAGATTAGAAGGGCAATATATAGACTATTTAAAGAATATTATTCATGAAAAAGACAAGCTCTTAGAAAAGACTAAAAAAATCCTGACCAATAAATTAGTTCTTGAACACATAAGAATCCAGAAACTTGAATCGCTTGGTCTCCTTACCGGCGGTATTGCCCACGATTTCAATAATCTCCTTACCTCTATTTTAGGAAATATTGGTTTTTTAAAGGTATCTATGCAACCTGATGATGAACATCTTGGGAAATTAACAGAAACAGAAAAGATTATTCTCAAGGCAAAGGCTCTAACTCAACAATTACTTACCTTTGCCCAGGGTGGATTACCGATCAAAAAGGTTGTTTCTATCTCGGAATTATTAAAGGAATCAGTTGAATTTGCCCTGGCCGGGTCTAACATTAAATGTAATTTTTCAATAGCGGATAACCTTTTGCCTGTTGAATGTGATGCAGGACAAATTAACCAGGTATTCAATAATCTGATAATTAATGCTAAAGAATCTATGCCAAAAGGTGGAACAATAGAAATTAAAGCAGAAAATTCAAATATCCTCTCAGAACAAATTATAGACATACCAGAAGGTAAATATATAAAAATTTCTATCACCGACTCAGGCTGTGGTATTCCCCGAAAATATCTTAAAAAGATATTTGACCCTTATCTGACAACTAAACCCAGAAAAAGCGGTCTGGGATTAACTACCGTCCACTCTATTATCAAAAAACATTATGGCTACATCGATGTTGAATCTAAATTAGGCGTGGGAACCACCTTTCATATTTATTTGCCTGCCTCTGATAAAAAGATTGCCCTTGACAAAAAAGAGGTTAATAAAATCATTAGAGGAAAAGGGAAAATACTCCTGATGGATGATGAGGAGGATATTTTAAGGATTACAGGTGAGATACTCAGGTATTTAGGCTATGTGGTAGAGGTTGCCAGAGATGGAGATTCTGCCATTGAGTTGTATAAAAAGGCAAAGGAATCCAAACATCCTTTTGATGTGGTCATATTAGATTTAATTGTTCCCGGGAAAATGGGTGGTAAGGAAGCGATAAAAAAACTTATTACCATTGACCATGAGATAAAAGCCATTGTTTCCAGTGGTTATTCCAATGATTTTATTATGGAAGATTTTAGAAAACATGGTTTTAGCGGTGTGATGGCTAAACCATTTAAAGTCGAAGAACTAAGCCAGCTTATCTATAAACTGATAAATGAAACCGTTTGAACAGGTCAAATAGGTGGTAAAAATGGAAAAAGTAAGAAATGCGATTTTAATCGGTGGGATTGTTTCTACCCTGGTGATTTCAACTGCTAATTTGGCTTTGACTGCAATCGAGTTTGAAAAAGGAGAACCAAGTCAGATAAGGGAATTGATTCTGAAACAAAAACAGGAAAAGAAAAGGCTTGTTACCGAAAAATACATAAAACAAAGGCAAGAGCACAGGCAAGAAGAGTCAAAACTTGAAGCCTCAAAGAAACCTGGTGAAATTCAAGAACAACCTGCGTCCTTTGTTAGATTGAAAACCCTCTTAATCATTGGATTACTCTTGTTAACCATTTTGAGCATAACATTAGGTATTGCTATTAACCGTAAACGACAGGGTGAATGACTGGTAATTGATTGATTACATTTACCCGTTAGGTAACTTCACATCCTTCATAGTAATTAATAAGTTCATGGATGGTTGACCTGGGAATACCTGTGGGAAAGGTAGCAATCTCTTTTCCCCCACGATATAATATCCAAAAACCATCTTTTATCCCCAGGCAATAGCCTGTTTCAAAAAAGTCCTCACAAAGTTCTCTTGGGCTATTCATTAGTTTATTATCCTCCTTCTTGAATCTTCAATTCAGACATTAGACTTCAGACTTTAGACATCAGACTTAGAGTAAACATTCAGCGTTCAGCTGTCAGATGGAGAAAAAGATCAATGTATGAACATCTGTCTCATCCAAAAACTGAAAGATTAAGGTTCCGGCCAACCGCTTACGACTTAAATCTTTAGTCTTTAGTCTATGGTCTAATGTCTGAATTGAAGTTCTTGAATAGATAAAATCGGTAATCAGTTATCAGTCACCGGTTACCGACAACTGATTACCGTAACCGTTCAGGTTGTTTAGGCTCTAGTGCTCTGTCACAGGTGATTTGATAGATAGGGAACAGTTCATTTTTATCGTTTTTCTTATGATTTCTTGCAGAAATTAGAAATTGGAAAT
>SBAY01000088.1 GCA_005239945.1 Nitrospira sp. | reverse complement strand
TAGCCACGAGAAAAAAATTGACAAAAAACCGCAAAAGTAATTGATCCTCAATAGGTTAAGCTACATCACCACTGTGGGTACCAGATGGAACATCCGATATATCTGTCAAGAAAATTTTTTAAAAAAATTCTTGACAAATATATGTAATATACATATAATAATCTAATATATACATTTTGTATATATTTGTATATATCAAAATTTTAAATTTCCTGTGGTTATTTTCATTAGTCTAATAGAAAAAATGAGAAAAGTGGAGTATCTTTATGAGTAACAATAAGTCACCAGAAAAAACAGTTGGCTCGGTTATGGTCGTTGGTGGAGGGATTGCTGGGGTTCAGGCTTCGCTGGATCTGGCAGAGTCAGGGTTTAAGGTTTATCTGGTGGAGGATTCACCGGCTATTGGCGGGCATATGGCTCAGTTGGATAAGACCTTTCCAACCAATGATTGTTCAATGTGTATCCTGTCGCCAAAATTGGTTGATTGCGGCAAAAATCCTAATATCGAACTCCTTACCCTGTCAGAGGTTAAGGGTGTTAGTGGGGAAAAGGGTGATTTTACGGTAACGGTTGTCAAACATCCCAAGTATGTTGATTGGGATAAATGCATTGGTTGTGGTATTTGTGCGGAAAAGTGTCCGTCTAAGGTGTCTGATGAATTTAATATGGGGCTTTCTAACCGTAAAGCAATCTATGTTAAATACCCGCAGGCTGTCCCTTTAAAGTATTCAATTGATGATAAGAGTTGTCTGCGTCTATCTAAGGACAAGAAATGTGGTCTGTGCGAGAAATTCTGTGAGGCTAAGGCTATAAACTTTGACCAACAGGAAGAAAAAGTCGATATTAATGTAGGCTCCATAATCATGTCCCCTGGGTTTAAACCTTTTGACCCTCATGTTTACGATACTTATGGCTATGGTAAATATCCCAATGTAGTCACCAGTATGGAGTTTGAACGGTTTTTGAGTGCTTCTGGTCCGGATGAAGGGCATCTCCTGAAACCTTCAGACAAAAAACCTCCCAAAAAGATTGCCTGGCTCCAGTGTATTGGTTCCAGGGATCAAAACCGATGTGATAAGAAATATTGTTCATCTGTATGCTGCACCTATGCCGTAAAAGAGGCTATTATTGCTAAGGAACATGCCCATGGTGAGCTTGAAACAACCATATTCTTTATGGATATGCGCACCGCTGGCAAGGATTTTGAAAGGTATTATAATCGAGCACAGCAGGAATATGGTGTCAGGTTTGTCCGCTCACGGATTCATACCATTGACCCGATAAATGATGAGAATGATAGCTTGCGGCTTGTATTTGCTGATGAGAACGGAAAGATAAGAGAGGAAGAGTTTGATATGGTGGTGCTTTCTGTTGGTCTTGAGCCTGACAGGGGTGCACAGGAGCTGGCACAGAGGATAGGCATTGAACTTAATGAACATGGTTTTAGCAAGACATCTGGTTTTGAGCCGGTTAACACTTCAAGGGAAGGTGTTTTTGTTTGCGGGGCAATGCAGGGACCAAAGGATATTCCCTATTCAGTGATGGAGGCAAGTGCGGCTGCCTGTCAGACAGCTAATATGCTCGCCAGTGTTCGCGGAACAGAGGTAAAGATCAAGGAGATACCTGCTGAAATTGATATTGCTGGCCAGGAACCAAGGATTGGTGTCTGGGTATGCTCTTGTGGGATTAATATCGCCGGGGTAGTGGATGTTGAGGCTGTTCGGGATTATGCGGCCACATTGTCAGGGGTTGAATATGTTGAAAATAACCTGTATACCTGCTCCCAGGATACCCAGGAGAAGATAAAACAGATTATTGCTGAAAAGAAATTAAATCGGGTGGTGGTAGCCTCCTGTACACCAAGAACCCATGAACCATTGTTCCAGAATACCTGCCAGGAGGCAGGCTTAAATAGATACCTGTTTGAGATGGCTAATGTTCGTGACCAATGCTCATGGGTGCATCAGAATGAGCCTGAAGCAGCCACAGAAAAGGCAAAGGCTTTAGTTAAATCAGCTGTAACCAAGGCAAGATTACTTCAGCCTTTATCTGAACTGAAGGTTGATGTTACTAATAGGGCATTGGTTGTTGGCGGTGGACTGTCTGGCATGATAGCAAGCCTTTCTATAGCCAATCAGGGATTTGAGGTGGAATTGGTCGAACGTGAGCCTGAATTGGGCGGCAACCTGAGACATGTGTATTTTACTGCTGATGGTGGTAATCCACAGGAGTATTTGCAGTCGCTAATAGAAAAGGTTACCAGTCATCAGATGATTAAGGTGCATCTGGAAAGTCAGGTAGAAGATATATCTGGACATGTGGGACATTTTAAGTCAGGTCTCAGGTCTCAGGTGTCAGGTATCAGGGAGATTGAACATGGTGTGGTGGTTGTCGCTACTGGTGGGCAGGAGCTGAAGCCAACAGAGTATCTCTATGGACAGGACAAACGGGTGATTACTCAGCGGGAGCTTGAGGAACATCTGGCCAATTCGCAATCTGCAATTCGTAATCCGCAATCTGTTGTAATGATTCAGTGTGTTGGCTCAAGAACTGAAGAACGGCCGTATTGCAGCCGAATCTGCTGTAGTCAGGCAATGAAGAATGCGTTGAAAATTAAGGAGAAAAGCCCAGAGACAGATGTATACATCCTGTATCGGGATATGCGGACTTATGGCTTCCAGGAAGAGTATTACCATCAGGCAAGAAAGGCTGGGGTAATATTTATACGGTATGATCAAGATACAAAGCCTGTAGTGAGCACTGATGATGGGTTGCAGGTACAGGTGAAAGACCCAATACTGGGTGTAGAGGTGGTGCTAAAGCCAGATATGGTTGTGCTCGCACCAGCGGTTATTCCGCAGTCAGACAATGAAATCCTGGCTAAATTTCTAAAAATACCTATAAATCAAGATGGCTTTTTCTTAGAGGCTCATGCCAAGCTGCGACCGGTTGACTTTGCTACAGATGGTGTCTTTTTATGCGGATTGGCACACTCTCCCAAGTCAATCTCTGAATCCATATCTCAGGCAAATGCGGCGGCATGTCATGCGGCTATCCCCCTTGCCCAGGGTAAGGTTACCGTTTTGCCCATAAGTCCGCTTATAGATGAGACTAAGTGTATTGGTTGTGAGCTGTGTGTTTCCCTGTGCTCGGCTTCGGCTATGGAATTGGTTTTGAAAGAAGCAGGACGCAGAGCTCAGAATATTGCCGCAGCATGCAAGGGGTGTGGCGTTTGCGGGGCATCGTGTCCACAGCAGGCAATTACTATTCAACATTTTACTAATGAGGAGATAGGGTCGCAGATAGAGGCGTTGGTTGGAGTGGCTTGATAATAAGAGCTATTAGTTTTTAGCTCCTATGTATTTTTAGAGCATAACAACCCCCTAACCCCTTTGTTAAGGGGTGGTAAGGGGAATAGATGAGTGGTGTCAGTGGCAAATCCAGATTGAAAAGGAGTATCATATTATGAATTTGAATCCCAAGCCTAAGATAATTGGTTTCTTATGTAATTGGTGTGCTTATGCCGGGGCGGATCTGGCCGGGGTTTCCAGACTGCAGTATCCGCCGGATTTGCGGGTAATCAGGGTGATGTGCTCTGGCAGGATTGACCCTGTCTTCATCTTTCGGGCATTTAAAGTCAAAGCTGATGGAGTGCTTGTCCTGGGCTGTCATCCGGGTGATTGTCATTATCAGAGTGGTAATTATTATGCTGGGCGTAAAGCAAAGTTCATAACAAAGGTTCTTAAAATATGCGGGATTGAATCCGAACGGTTTATGCTTGATTGGGTCTCAGCCGCAGAGGGAGCCAGGTTTGCTGAGGTAGTCTCGGATTTTACCCAACGGATACGGGAACTGCCGCCCATAAGTGAAATAGAGGGTCTGGAGAAAAAGGCTGACTTGGCTATGAAGGTGGCTGAGACGGAAAGGCTGAGGTGGCTGACAGGTAAGGAATGGGAAATTACTACACAGGGAAATGTTTATAATGAACGCATAGACCAGGGTCAGTTTGATGAAATAATGGACAGGAATATCGAAGAAAGTTTTTTGATGCACCAGATAAGTAGCCTGGTATCGAATAATCCGTTAAAGCCGGGTGAGGTGGCAGATAACCTGAATATCTCATCAAATAAGGCGTTCAAACTTTTACTGAAGATGGAAGACAGCGGGCTTGTTGCCCAGTATGATATGCAGGATAGGTATCCGAGGTTTGTGCAGGTGTAAGAAACGTTGTAGAACAAGCATCCCTGCTTGTTTATACGCACCCAAAATTCAGGCAGGTAAGTTGCCTGCGTTACAATAGTGGAGGAATAAATGGCTGATAAAATTGGGGCAGTATTAGTTATTGGTGGAGGTATTGGTGGTATCCAGACCTCACTCGACCTGGTAGAATCAGGGTTTAAGGTTTATCTCCTGGAGCGGAGTCACGCTATTGGCGGGATAATGGCTCAGTTGGATAAAACCTTTCCTACCAACGACTGTGCTATGTGTACTATCTCTCCAAAACTGGTTGAGTGCGGGCAGAATTTGAATATTGAGATTATCACCAATGCCGAGTTGGGCAATGTAGCTGGTGAGGCTGGGAATTTTGAGGTAGAGGTTGTTAAACATGCCCGGTATATAGATGATAAGAAATGTACCGGTTGTGGTGTGTGTGCCAAAGGCTGCCCGATTGAGGCTATAGACGAGAATAATTATGGCCTTTCTGACCGGAAGGCAGTTTATATTAGATATCCGCAAGCAGTGCCCAGGGCATTCGGGATTGATAAGGATAAGTGTATCGGCTGTGGTTTGTGTGAAAACCTCTGCCTTCGAGGTGCAGTAGCATATGGTGATAAGGAACAGGTTAGAAAGATTAATGTAGGCTCAATCATCCTCTCTACTGGTTTTGAATCATTTGACCCTGTTTTGAAGCAGGATTATGGATATGGGAAGTATCCCAATGTTGTTTCCTCATTTGAGTTTGAGAGAATCCTTTCTGCTTCCGGGCCGTATAAAGGGCATATATACAGAGCCTCTGATGGTAAGATGCCGGAGAAGATTGCCTGGATTCAATGCGTAGGTTCTCGTGACCGTGGGGTTGATCGTCCATTTTGTTCCTCAGTCTGCTGTACCTATGCGGTAAAACAGGCGATTATTGCCAAAGAACATATTCGTGAGGGATTGGATACAGCCATTTTTTATATGGATATGCGCACCTATGGCAAGGGGTTTGAGCAATACTTTAACAGAGCTAAGAATGAGAGTGGGGTGCGGTTTATCCGTTCCAGGATTCATACGGTTGATCCAGGTAGTGATGGCAACCTGAAACTTGTGTTTTCAGATGATGACGGAGAGTTGCGAGAAGAAGAGTTTGATATGCTGGTGCTTTCGGTAGGGTTTAAGCCAACCAAAAATGTGGAAGAATTTGCCAGACGATTGGGGATTGAGCTAAATGACTATGGATTTTGCAAGAGTTCAACCTTTAGTCCAATAGAGACCTCACGAGCTGGGGTTTATGTTGCTGGAGCAGCCCAGGAACCAAAGGATATTCCAGCGACAGTCATGGAGGCCAGCGGGGCAGCAGCCTGTGCAGGAGCACTTCTTGCTGAGACTAAAGGCAGCCAGATTGTCAAAAAGGAATACCCGCCTGAAAAGGATGTGAGCGGTCTTCCTCCCAGGATAGGCGTTTTTGTTTGTAAATGCGGCATAAATATTGCTGGGGTGGTTGACGTGCCTCAAGTTACTGAATATGCAGCCTCATTGCCAAATGTTGTTTATGCTGAGTATAATTTATATACCTGCTCTCAGGATACTCAGGTCAGAATAAGAGAGATTATTGAGGAAAAACAGTTAAATCGGGTAATAGTTGCCTCATGCACCCCAAGAACACATGAACCCCTGTTCCAGGATACCATTCGTCTGGCAGGCTTGAATAAATACCTTTTTGAAATGGCTAATGTTCGCGACCAATGTTCCTGGGTGCATGCCTCAAATCCTAAGGCAGCAACTGAGAAGGCAAAGGAATTGGTTAGAATGGCTGTGGGTCGGGCAGCACTTCTTGATCCACTGCATACTATTCCTATGAGTGTAATCAGAAGGGCTATGGTGATTGGTGGTGGTGTGGCTGGTATGAATGCAAGTTTATCCCTGGCCAATCAAGGGTTTGAGGTAGAATTGATAGAGCGGGAGGCTGAATTGGGTGGTAACATACGGCATATTCATTTTACCCTTGAATACGATAACCCGCAGGAATATCTCAAATTACTGGTAAATCAGGTGCAGGCTCATAAATTAATCAAGGTGCATCTGGAAAGTCAGGTAAAGGAAATTTCTGGCCATGTAGGACATTTTAAGTCAAGTATCAGGTGTCAGGCATCAGGTGTCAGGGAGATTGAGCACGGCGTGGTGATTGTTGCTACCGGTGGGGTGGAATCTAAGCCAACAGAGTATTTGTATGGTCAGGATGAGCGGGTAATTACCCAACGTGAATTGGAAGAAAAATTAGCTGACAGCTGTCAGCCGTCAGCTGTCAACTCTGTTGTGATGATCCAATGTGTTGGCTCTCGTGATGAAAATCGGCCGTATTGCAGCCGAATATGTTGCTCACAAGCAGTGAAAAATGCGTTAAAGCTTAAAGAAAAGAGTCCGGAGACGGAAATATATATACTTTATCGGGATATGCGAACTTATGGCTTCAGGGAAGAGTATTATTATCAGGCACGCAAGGCTGGGGTGATATTCATCCGTTATGATGAACAAGCAAAGCCTGTGGTGAGTAATGATGGGGAACTGAGGGTAGAGGTGAAAGACCCGATACTGGGGGCAGAGGTGGTATTAAAGCCGGATATGGTGGTGCTTTCTGCGGCTATTGATTCCCATCCAGCCAATGAAACCCTGGCACCATTGTTAAAGGTAACCCTGGATGCTTCAAAGTTTTTCCTTGAGGCACATATGAAGCTTAGACCAGTAGATTTTGGTAGTGACGGCATGTTCTTATGCGGACTGGCACATTCGCCCAAGCTGATTGAAGAATCTATTGCTCAGGCACAGGCAGCAGCTGGACGAGCAGCTACTATCCTGAACAAGGAATGCGTAGAGGCTGGCGGTGTTGTGTCTCAGGTTGAAGAAAGAAAATGTGTTGCCTGTTTGACCTGTATTAGAATGTGTCCTTATGATGTGCCGTTTATAAATAAGGCTGGGGTGGCAGAGATAGAGGCAGTCAAATGTCATGGCTGTGGAATATGTGCATCTGAATGCCCGGCAAAGGCTATCCAACTTATGCATTACCGTGATCCACAGGTGGTGGCTAAGGTAGATGCAATGTTATTGAGGTGAAAGTTATGAGCGAACAGTTTGAACCAGAGATAGTAGCTTTTTGCTGTCATTACTGTGCTTATGGGGCAGCAGACCTGGCCGGCTCAATGCGGCTTAATTATCCGGCAAATGTGAAGATAGTTAAATTGCCCTGTACTGGCAAGGTGGATATTATTTATCTGCTTAAGGCGTTTGAGGATGGGGCTGACGGGGCGTATGTAGCCGGATGCCTTGAGGGTAACTGCCATTTTATAGACGGCAATATCAAGGCTAAACGACGGGTAGCCAGAGCAAAAAAATTGCTTGATGAGATAGGTGTTGGTGGTGAACGATTGGAGATGTTTAATATGAGTGCTTCTATGGGGCCAAAGTTTGCTGAGGTTGCCCGAGAGATGACCGAAAGGATACGAGGGCTGGGACCAAGTCCGTTGAGGAAGATAAAAGCCATAGAGGACACAGCGCAGCAGAGCCGCAACCAAATCCCAACCTAACGGTTGGAAAAGGAGGTTTATCGCTTTAGCCACACCAAGGTATGTCTTTAAAACCT
>SBAY01000147.1 GCA_005239945.1 Nitrospira sp. | reverse complement strand
TGGGCTTTTAAATTTGATTCCTTGATTTTACTAGGGTTTTTAAGGCATACCCCTCCTTTTTTTGACCATTTTTTGTAAAAAGTGCGAAACTTGGGTTAGAGTATAACACACCTGCGCAGTTTGTGATGGAATTTAGTAACAAAGATGTAGCAATTAGTCTGGAGCAGAATAGAAGGAAGGTTAAATTAAAGGATGGTTGGATGGTAGGTTTTCAGGAGGTATTTCAAACAATTTCAATATCCCAGGTAAAGAGGGTGTAAGTTCCTGTTCCATGTTTTCCGGTTATGAAAAAGTCACCAATACGGTTAAGTAGAGGTTTACATACTTGATTAGCTTCAGAGATTAAATATCGGTCTATTTTCTCATACCCTTCCTCATTTACTTTATCTACAATATCGGCTATATCGTCATAAATTTCACCCTTATAAGAGGTTATGTTGCCATGTTCTATGTAAGGTTGAAAAAAGTCTTGAGCCGAGCACCTACATTCTTCCTTGCTAACCTTGTTGAAATTTTGTAGAATTTTATCAGCCACAGTAACTATTGCCTTAAATGTGTTTTGTCTTTTAAAATTGTCTATAAACCCCATCGGGATATAATCTATTTTATCTTCCTTGTAATCCTTTTTAAATAGAGAAATTCTTTGTTTTTGTCTATCTATTTTTATCTTATAATTTACCGTATTATAAACAAGGAGATTTGTCAGACGATGTATAGTAGCATCTTCGACAAGGTTAAATAATATGTCAAAATCTTTATATCTCTTTTTATTTATTTTCTCAAAACTAAGGTTAAGTTCTCTTATCGTATTCAACTGGGCAATTAACTCAAGCTTAGATATTGCACGCCAGTTTGCCTCCAAAATATGTAATACTCTATCTGGATGTTTGCTGATTATCATCACATAAGGTGGGTCAAGTGGTGCCTCCCATCTCTTTAGAAACTTTTTTAACTCACTTATAGTCCTTTCTTCAATTTCTGTTTCTTCTTCAGGAGTGAGGTTTCTCTTTTCCTCTGGTTTTAATATTATTAAGTCAACCAGTAAAATAGTCAGCAATCCTTTGTCTATCTCTTTTATCTTTTTAGTTGCCTCAGCAAAGTTTTTGAGATGAATGAGTTCGACCTCTCCCTTAAAAAAATCTTTAAAAAACCACTGCAAGGTATTTAATACCTCTTTATCTAGTTCGTCTAATAAATCGTCTATCAGAAAAACTAACTGCCGCTGTGATTCCAATAATGTTTCTGCTATATGAGGAGGTATCATTCTCTGGGTTACCCCTTCTTTTATTATTTCGGTTATTAAATCTTCGTTAAGATTATTGTTTCTCATTACAAACACCTTTTAATCTTCTGGAGAAGTAATTCTTCATCCGCCACCTTCCAAAACTTTGGTTTAACAAAAAATTCGTCTCCTCCCTCTTTTCTAAAAGAGTATTCAAGTTTAGGAGCAGTAAATGACATTCCCATTACAGGGAGATTCTTATATTTATTTTTTATTTCTTTAAGAAGTTCAAATCCGTCCCTCTTGCCTTTTCCTAATACAATATCTGTAAGCACAAGATTGACACTTTGCTCATCTAATATTTTTAGAGCTTCTTCCACACTTCCAGCAGGAATTACTTTATAGTTATGTTTCTCCAGTAATTCTTGATATTTCCCTCTCTGATACTTCTCATCATCAACAAGCAAAATCTTGGGTTTTTCCCCTTCCTTAATCATGGGTTTTCCCCCTCCTTAATCAAAGATATTTTTTTATCCAAAACCTTAAGGTTTTTAATAAAATTTCTTACATGCTTTGAAATCTCATCTTCTCTTAAAAATTTTACTACCTCTTCATAATTGGTGATACTTTCTCCATCTGGCAGTTTACCACTAAGCAAAGAGCATAAAGATTTAAAGGTTTCACTCTTTAAAAATTCTTCAACCGATTCAAGTGCCTTTTGAACATCTTTATTTTCTTTTGAATCCATCATCTTAGAGGATATACCTTTAATAAATTGCGGAATCTTTCTCTGCAACTCCTCTTTATAAAAATCTTCGTTTTGAAATGCCCTCTGAAGAATACCATTCTCGTTTTTATTGTAGAACTTATTAAGGTCATCAAAAAAAGTGAAAATAGTTCCGAAATCATGAAATGAGTAGGAATGAATCTCGCCTTTTATCACTTCTTTATAGGATTTTAATTCATTTATCAATTCCAAGAGAACATCTCTTTGTTTAAGTTCTGCTGCCAAATAATATGCCTCCAATACTTCCTTGAAGATAAACTGGATAAACTGTAGGTTTGAGGAATGGGATGAAGATGAAGGTGCGATGTCATCTATTTCTTTTTTTATTTCATTGAATAACGCATCATTAAGTTCTTTATTCTGTGATTCTTCTAATCTTGCAATAATTTTTTCCACTTTCTTTTCTATTTCTATCCACTCACGATTTAACTGAGTTGCTCGTTCTTGCCTTATAACTTCGAAAATTACATCCTGATATTCTTTGACTTTTACAGTAATTGGATTATTTCTTATTTTCAGTACCACATTGGCTAATTTTACATACGGATCATCATCATTAGAAGGAGGATCTCCAAGATTATATTCTTCTGCATGTAATTTCAAAAACTGCTTTGCATCTCCTTCTGGCAACCACTGGTTAATCTCCATCTTTAAATTATGCAGGTGAACCCTGATATGAATATCTCTTGACTTCTCAAAACCTTTGACCTCATCCCAAACTAACTTAAATAATGATGAAGGGTTGGTTGTATATTTTGAGCCATTAATAATTAAAATATCATACTCTTCCTTTTTCCCCTTGGAAAAATTATCAAAAACTACCTTTTTCAAAAAGACATAAGCCTTTTCTTTATTATTATCAAATTTCCAAGTCTCTACCCATTCATTAGGACTATACTTATAAGCCCTTGTTACGATTACCAATAAAGGCTTTCTTTCACTCATCTTTTCTCTCCTTTCCACCTATTGAGAATAGGGCGCTTATTAGATGGAACTTGGAAGGTTCTTGAATAACAAACTGGCCAATAGTTGAGTATTCGATGTACTTGACATTTTTGGGCAAGTTTTCTGGTTTACCCCTTCCAGAATCAACAAATACATACGGTATAGATTCCCTGATTTTATTAATCCATGCTTCACTCGTACCTTCAATTTCCAGCTTATCAATCACACCCTGATGTATCAAGATTATATCGTAGGAGTTTAACTCCTTTTCTGTAGTCCATATCTTCTCAACCTTATTTAAGAATTGGTCAGAACTCTCACCAACCTCCATCTTCATATTGTCAAAATCTATTGTTCTTTGAACATCAAAAGATTTTGCTGAATTTGGAGCGTTGAAAGCTTCCTCAATCTTTTTGCTGAGAGGCAATGATACCCTGTCCGTCTTTGCCACAGTAGCTGTTTCGCAACCGATCAGTTTTAAATTATATCTTTTACATTCAGGTCTAAAGAAGGATGATGCAGATTCATTGAATGTCGCCCCTGCTACTCTTTCATCTACAATTAGAATCCGGAAAAGGGCACTCTCTATAATTTTAAACAAAAATAACTTGGCAGGAAAGCCTGAAGGGATATTCTGTATTAGATTAAAGAGTGTGAGACTTTCGTTACCACCAATTACTTGCAGCTGGATTATTTTCTTTAAATCTCCATTTTGTTTTTCATCTATTTTAGAATTCACTTTTTCTTTTATTTTTCCATGGTTATCCAGCACTACCACTTTTTGAGAAGAAGATATTTTTTTTAAAATAGGTTTCCAAAGGTCGTCACCTATTGAAGTAGAGGTGGTATTAAAAACTTCCAGATCTACAAAATTATCATTTGTTAAACCTTCCTTTATATTTTTCCATTTTTTAACCATTGAATCCTCATTTTCTCTTCGTAAGAAGAGGATAGTGCTAATCTTGCCTTTTTCTTCAATGTCACCTATTTTTCTGATCCATTTCTCATAGACCTTAAGAATAAAGTCTTTCCAAGAATTATCATTGTTATCTGAGGGGTAGTTTGGGAAATTGTTAATGACTCGTATTCTGCGAGCTAATTTTTCCCCCTCGATTTCTTTTAAAACATTATTATCCTTTGTAACAATTATAATCCTTGCCGGCAATTCATGAAGATATTTTTTAATAAGAGTTACTGTGTCCATTAAATTATCAATATTCTTGATCACCAAAAACTGATGGTTGATGCCATTTTTTATCTCCCTATTTAAATCTTTACTGAAATAGATGCCAAGTCTGGGGTTATTCTCCCTTAATTCGGTTTCCTTATCTATCGTCAGGATGAGCTTTGGCTTTTTTAGTTGAAAGGTATACATTAAAGTTTTATCGGTGCTTTGACCGGCTTCCAAAAAAGAGGACAGACTCACTTTGTGCAGTTCTTCAGATTTACATCTTTGCAAAAAGGCAGCACAAATAGCCATCTCTTTGATACCCAAATTTTCACCTTCCAATTCACCTGTGTCCTTTACCAATTTCCCTTTTTCCAGTTTTCTTTTTATATTTTCAACAAAAGTATTTACACCACTTTCACCACCATTACTTACATTATCCCAAAGTTTAATTTTGTAATAATCTTTGGTTGTATCTTCTATTTCAAGATAGATGTAAAGTTGTTTACCAGAATCAAAATTTCCATGCTTAGCACTATTTCTAATAAAATTCTCCATAATAGAATAGAAGGCATGCATACCTACAGGCCCTTCTGGAATATCTACCCAAAAATCATCTATTCCATTTCCTATCGTTCCATTTCCAATCTTCTTTCCGTTTAAAAAGAAACAAATATCCTCTCCCTTTAAATTTTCAGAAGAGGCTATTCTATCTAATAAAATCTTTTGGGATATAAATTGATACAATATCTCACTATTCAAATACAAGGGCATAGTCCAAGCAGGCCATTCAGTAGAAATCCTGGCCAGAAAATCCATCCTTTGCTGAAGGTAGAGGTAGAACTTACTATTTCCGTCTCCTGTAGTAGCCAAATCAGATAGCACATGCGAGTCAATATTATGCGACATATTCCTGGCCATAATGACTGCAACGGCAGAGCGAAGGGCGTGCTTTCTTTCATTGAATTATCTTATGATATAGCCAGGGTAAGTTAGGTTCTTTGTCAATATATTTATCATATTGCGAAAAGTAACACGATCTAACACATCATTTAAATATAAAAGTATCCCTCCAACCGGTATATCTTCAATTATACAGGCTGGATAATACCCAATATATTTTCCCTCATTAGGAGAAATAATGTCAAAAATTAGAAATAGATTTATTAGTTTATAAAGTTGCTTTCCATTTATTGGTGTACCACCTAACTTTTTCAATCCCTGCTCTAAGGAATTCAATAAGTCTGATGGATAATCCTCTTTTTTAATAGTCTTAATAAATTGTTTTAATTGTTCTATTATTTGTATTTGCCCGAAATCTTGATTTAAAGAATTAGAATTTATTGCCTTTTTTATTTCATCTTTTTCTAACCTGCTATAATCTTTTAACTTTATAAGAATTATAACATTTGCTTCATCCTGTAAATAACAAATATCAGGAATTGTTACAACTTCATCTTTCAGTTTATCTTTAGCAAATATAATCGGGATTCTTTTCCTTTGTTTAGCAAACAATAATGATGTAAGTGGGATTATATGGTCGTCATTTTCATTTACTGTTTTTACCCACTTGTTCATAACTTGAAAGAAAATCTTCTCTGCATTGTTATTGGTAAAATTTGTCCATTGTTCTGTATAATAATGTTGAGCAAATTCATCCCAATAATTAATACCTCCCCAGATAAACTGGTCGCAATATGATTTTAAAGCATTAAAAAGTGGACTAAATAGGCTGACTAACACTGGATATTCAGTGAATTCGCAAGAAATATCGTTTTGTATTTTCGTTATATAAGATTCCAGGGGAATTTCGCTTTGCAAACTCGAGTTATTATCATCGTTTAATTTCTTCCATTTCGCAAGAAAACCATTTAATTTTTCATCTACCATATTCTTATCTTTAAAAAAACTTCCAACAGCATTTCTATTAACCATACTTTCAAATTTATCAGAAAAAATGGATACTAAAATGTCATTTAAATAATAAGAACTTATCAATAACTCTTCACAACATCTTATTATTTTATTATTATACATAAATCTAAATTTTGCTGGTTTCATTGATTTTGATTTCCTTTTAAATTATTGAAGCCGGAAGAGTTCTAATATTATTTATTTCTTCTTGATATTTTTTAATTTTCTCAATGTCCACATTGCAAAATCTCATTACCCATATTTTTTGTAAGTTGTTTAAATCAGGTAAATCTGTATTAAATATTTCTCCTTTTTCCCTGGAGGAAAAATTTTCTTTTAACATCTCAAATGCTTGACTACCAGGAAATGGAATTAAAATTAAAGCACTAAATCCCAAAACATTTTTAAATTTAGATAGCTGTTTTGCAAAATTCACTGTGTTTTTTAAGGATTCCTCTGATTCTCCCTGTAATCCAAGAACAAAATTTCCAATAATTTTGATACCTCTTTTGTCTAAAAGTTCAACAGATTTTATTGCATTTTTAACTGTTAATCCTTTTTGAGCTATCTTAAGCAATTCATCATTACCTGATTCAAACCCTATATATAATATTATACAATTTAGTTCGTGAAAGAGTTCCGTTTTTTCTTTATCAAGATTACTTCCTCGTGAATATGCTACAATTTTGCAATCAATTCCTTCCGGTTTTCTTTTTACTAACTCTTTAAGCCACTGTTTGTCAAAAGTAAAGTCATCTCCAATATCCCTGATACAATTTACACCGTCCTTACTTGTCAACGCTTTTATTTCATTCCAGATTCTTTCAGGATTTTTCCGTTTAAACTCATCTTGAATACAGCAAAAAATACAAGGTCCATTTTGTTCTCTCCATAAACAACCTTTGTGAGTAATATAAGATAACCATTTTAAATTTAAATCATTACCAAGTATCTTGGTATAATACTCACTTTTTTGATAATAAGGATTCATATTTATTAATGAATAATCAATGTTTGGCCAAAAACTAACATCCCACTCCCTCTGGAGTATTTCAGGTTCTTTTCCAATTGAATGTTTATTATTTTGTATATTATTTATTATTGCTAATAAAGCCTTTTCCCCTTCACCCTTAACAAGATAATCAATATATTTTCTTCTCTCAAGAATAGCGTCTGCCATATAGTTTATATGTGAACCACCCAAAACAATTATCTTATTCTTTTGTTTTGCGAATTTTGCCATTTCTAACACACTTTTATAATTCACTGAAAGTGTTGTAATTCCAATTATGTCACCATCTAATTTTTTACGAATATCTTCTTTCGATAATATAACCTCATCTAATATTTCTACTTTAACATCCGGTTTGTTTTGCTTTATATAAGAAGCAATTGACAATAATCCTAATGGTACTTCATATAAAAAATATTTACTTGGATAATCTGACAAAAGATTTAGTAATTGAAGTTTCATGTTGTGTAATTAGACCACCTGTGGTAAAGCACCAAAATTTTTTCGTATCTACTCATAATTTTGGGGAAAGTAAGATTTCTCCATTCAGTTGAAATGAAAAATTCCCCAATTTTGTGAGTAGTTACATTTTTTCTATTTTAAAGGGAGAGACAACCTTTTTGCTCTTTCCTGAATTTCTTTAACAACATAATCTTTATTGCCATTCAAATACGGATATATAGGAGCATAGGTCTCTATTACTAAATTTACTAGTGCTTCTAATAGATATAGTTGATTAATTTCTAAGGTCAAAAGGGGAAAAAAGAACTTTTTGAGATATTGATTCAGTACCGATTTGCGACTACTGTTTTTTGCCCCTTTTAATTGAAAGGCACCATCAGCGGCCAGAAAGGTTAAACCTCTAATGTGTTCAACAATTTGTATGACATATTTTTTGTCATTTGTGCTTTTTGGGATTGATTCTTTCAACAAATATTTATGAAATTTTTCTACTATTGGTTCTATAGTATCAACCTCATAAATGGTTTGATATCCATTTATTATCTGATTTAATCTCTCTACACCAAAACCTGCTGCAACAAGATTCTTATCAATTTGCTTAAATTGGTATATCTCACTTCTTTCAAGTTGGGAAGTTTGAACATACTGTGAATACAGTACACTTGTCCAAAATTCAATGAATTTACCACAGTTACATATCCCAGGAATACACTTTGGTTGGCACTTGCCAATTCTATTTTCCATTTCGTAATGCATTTCTGTACGTGGCCCACCAATTGGCTCAACTGAATTTGCTACAAAAGCATGTTCGCCATCCAAGGGGATTATTCTCTCTTTTCCTATACCCAGATGGTTCCATATCTCAAATGCCTCAGCATCTGGTGGAAATTCTTTACCTTTTACATTACCGCCCCCAAAGTAGCTAATCCACAATTTCCCAAAGTCCAAACCAATTTCTTTGAAAAAAGCAAGATGATGAGAATATTGCTCCTGGCGGCTATATCCTTCTATACAACTTGTAACTGCCATCTCAAAGAAAGAGAGATGTCTCCCATCATCCACATGAGCAACATCCCATGAACGGAGACATCTTTGAATTGAGAGAATATTTTTATTCTCATGTTTGATTTCAATTGCTCTACCATTTTTTAAAATAAGGTCAATAAAATTTGGGCCTCCACTTAAAGTAAAAGTAGTAGGGAAAAAATTACTGACAAGGGATTCTCCGTCAATAAATTTATATTTCTGCGAAAAATAAGTTATAAACTTATTTCTTAAATCAATTACCTTCATTTTATTTGCTAATCCTGTTGAGTTAATCATTTTTTCACATCATTTATTTTCCCTTTTTCAAATCTGACGATTCTTGTTGGAAATTTTATATCACCGTTTGGCAAAACATCAAAATCACCAACAACCCCAGGAAAATTTTTAATTGCTAATAATCCTTGTCTTATGCCTTCATTCGAATATCCTCTCTTTGAAATAGCCTCTGCAATCATTTTAGCGCCATCATAAGCAAAAGCAGAGAAAAAATTAGGTGTATCCCCATATTTCAATTTATAATCTTGCATAAACTTTACTACCCTTGTCTCCTGTGAATCAGGATTAAACATATTGGTAGTAAAGTACACCCCTTCAGCGGCACTCCCCGCTGTTTTGGTAAAAATGGGAACAGTTAAAGCCATATTGGCAAATATAGGTAGATTTATTTCTACTTCTCTTATTTGCTTCATTGCTATAGCAGAAGCCTGGACATAACCAATAATATAAACTCCTTCTGCTTTTGTTTCTTTTATTTGAACTAAACTACTCCTAAAATCAGTCCCGTTAGGGTGATAACTATCCTCCCAGACAATAGAACCTCCAGCATTCTTATATTTTTCTTTAAGAACTTTAAGTGCACCTATACCAAATTCATCGTTAATATAAAATACTGCTAATTTTTTTAATTTTAAATCCTCAGCAAGAAAAGTAGCCATTGCTTTTGCTTCATCATCGCTCCCCACATTACACCTGAAAGCATACTTGCTTTTATCGGCAATTCCTGGTAAGGATACAGCAAGCATAAGTATATTAACCCGATTTTTGTCTGCTATTGGAATTAAAGCATTACTTACACTAGAGAGACAGGTGAATGAAAAAGGGATTTTTTCTACTGAAATCAGTTTATTAAATGCAGAAATACCCTCTTTGGAATCACTTTTGCTATCTTCATATATAAGTTGAAGTTTTTTCCCTTTAATCCCACCCTTAATGTTAATCTCATCTATTGCTAAATCAATGCTTTTCTTTTGCCATTCACCAATCTGAGCAGCTGGTCCCGTCAGCGGCAATATTGCCCCAATCTTATATACCTTTGTCCCCTTTTTGTCCCAGATTGTCCAGCCACATAGTCCAAATACTAACACCACCATTACCATTAAACTTAAAATCTTTGTAAAATTTTTAAACATTTTTTTGTACCTCCTACATATTTTGTTTTTCAGGCAAAGAATGCCTTTTCTAATTCCCCGTTTTTTAAGATATTTGCTGGGGTATCCACCACCTCTATCTTACCTGCTTTCAAGAGGTAGCATCTATCTGAAATCCTCAATGCCTCACGAATATTCTGCTCGACTATGAGGATGGATGTAGAGAATTTGTCCCGTATCTTCTTAATAGAGTCAATAAGGGATTTGACAATAGGTGGTGCAAGCCCGGCGGACGGTTCATCAAGAAGTAGTAATCTTGGTCTCTTCATAAGTATCATTGCCAAAGCCAGCATCTGCTGTTCACCACCACTTAAAACCCCTGCCCGTTTTGTTAGATACTTTTTTATGGCAGGGAATAAGTCAAGAACTTCATCTTTCCTTTTTTCAAAGGGTATTTGTTCTTTTTGATAATATCCCAACTCAAGATTCTCTGAAATACTCAAGTCAGTAAATACCTTGCCTCCTTGTATAAAATAACCCATACCATGTTTGACATTGAGATAGGGACTGTTGCCAGTAATATCTTCACCCTGAAAAATAATCTTGCCCTCATTTGGTCTGATCAGACCAAAAATAACTTTTAGCAGGGTTGATTTACCGGCTCCGTTTGGACCAATGAGCGAGACTATCTCAGTCTTTCCAAGCTCAAACGAAACGCCATGCAGTATCTCTTTCTTATAATAACTTGCCTTTACCTTCTCTGTTTTAAGAAGGAATGGTTCTAACTCAATGGTAACATCTTTGTTTATTATATCAGATTTTTCATCTTCTGTCAAATAATTTCCTTTGCTCATTATACCTATACTCCCAAGTAAACCTCTCGCAGGGTTTGGTCTTGCTTTATTTCAGAAGGTAAACCAGATGCTACAAGATTCCCTCCATCAAGGAGCATTACCCAATCAGACACCTTAAGCACTGCTCCGATATTGTGCTCGATTATAAAAATAGTCCTTCCCTCCTGAACCAACCTTTTTATGAGTGAGAGAATCCTCTCTATCATTTCAGGATGAATACCTGAGATAGGTTCATCAAGAAGAAGTAATCTGGCATCATTTGCAAGTAATCTGGCTAATGATAGAAGTTTTTGCTGACCATAGGAGAGGTCTTCTGCCAGGGTCTCTTTTTTTTCTGAAAGGCCAACGAATTCAAGCCATTTTAATCCAATAGCCATATTTTTCTCTTCCTGTTTAGCTACTCTCCTGTGAAATAAGAGCGAGGTAAACGGATTTTCTCCACAGTTTTTTTTAATAGCCACAAAAACATTCTCTAATGCAGTCAGTTTATTAAATACCCTCACATCCTGGAAAAGTCTGCCAATTCCCATGTTGGCAATCCGATGAGGTAAAGAGCCTGTGATTTCCTCTCCTTGATAATAGATAGAACCTTTTTCCGGAGTAAGATAATTTGTGATAAGATTAAATACCGTAGTTTTGCCGGCCCCGTTTGGACCAATAAGACTGGTAATACTTCCCTCTTTCAAGAAAAAAGAAAGGTTATCTACAGCCTTTATTCCATCAAAGTTTTTTGTAACTTCCTTTAATTCAAGGATATTCATATCACTACCGCACCTTACTTAAATTTATATTCCCCAGCAATCCCCTGAGGTCGAAAATACATAAATGCAATAAGTAATAAGGCATAAATCATTTGACGCAAATTAGCCGCTACAGCGTCAGGAATACCCAAAAATCGTAATAGTTCAGGAATAATAAAAAGCAAAACCGTTCCAACAAATGGTCCCTTCAAATTACCCATTCCACCTACAATAATAATGGTAGCAATGAATATTGACTCCTCTAAGGTAAAACTTGTGGGGTCAATATAAGTAACATAATGGGCAAACAGACTTCCAGAAATAGCCGCTATCCCAGCCGCAATAAGAAAGGAAAGAATCTTTACCTTAAATATATCCTTGCCCAATGACTGGGTTGCCAATTCATCCTCTCTAATTGCCTTTAACAGCCTTCCAAAAGGTGAAATAAGAATTCTTCTTATGATAATAAACGAGATTATTCCCATAATAAGGGTTAATAAAAAATACCGTGGAATAGTGGAAAACTCAAATCCAAATAATGATGGAGTAGGTATGCCGGAGATACCATAAGGTCCTCTGGTAAGACTAATCCAGTTATAAAGGATAGTAAAGACAATGAGTTGAAATCCAATAGTACATAGGATAAAATAATCACCCTTTAAGCGGAGGGAGGGTAAAGAGACAAGTAGACTTATAAGCATTGCTCCAAGAATGCTTAATAGAAGAGCTAAGAAAAAATTCATTCCCAAATTTATCATCAGTAAGGTCGAGATATACGCCCCAATACCATAGAAGGCAGCATGGCAAATGGAGAGAAGCCCTGTATAACCTATCAATAGGTTGAGAGAGAAAGCTAAAACAAGGTAAATATTTATCATAATCAAGATATGGAGTAAGTAATTCATACCTCTTCAAGCCTCCTTTTTTTACCCATAATCCCTTCTGGTTTAAAGAGGAGAAACATAATCAGGATAAAAAAGGTAACCAGTGTCTGCCATCTGGCAGATGCCTTCCAGATAACCAGATTCTGGATTACGCCCAAGAACAATCCACCCAGGACAGCGCCAGTAAAGGTCTTTACTCCACCCACAATAACGGCTACTGCCGCTAAGAGAAACATGGAAATACCCATATTGGGATCTATTCCCACATCTAAAGAGACAAGTACTGCTCCCACGCCAGCCAAAAGGGAACCTGCTCCAAAGGCAATGATTCTTATCTTTCTAACATCTATTCCTACCACCTCTGCCAGAAGGGCATTGTTGGACAATCCTCTCAATGCTTTACCAAACCTTGTTTTCATCAGGAAGATACAAAAGATGGAAAAGAGAATAGCAAAGGCTACTACCTCAAAGACCTGAATCTGGGTCAGGATGATTGAGCCAAAGTGGTAGGTTTTGCTTACTCCGGGGAAGATAACTTTGGTCTCGTTTCCAAAGATAAGGGCAATCAGGTTTTGAAGGAAGATATAGACACCAAGAGAGCTAATGATATATACGGCAGGAGCTGCTTCTTTTCTTCTTAAAGGAGAATAGATAAGTAACTCTACCATGATACCCAGTGAGGCTGCTCCAGCTAATGATAAAAGAAGGCTGGATAGAATGCTTATCTTAAGATTAATAAAGAGAAGATAGAGAAGGTAAGCCCCTAAAGTATAGATAATTCCGTGGGCAAAGTGGAAGATGCCGGTAGTGCTGTATATTAGTCCAAAGCCCATAGCCACCAATGCGTAAACAGACCCCATTACAATACCGTTAGCCAAAAGCTGGATTAGCAATTAAACCTCCTATACATATACAAATAAAAATAAGAAAAATTTACCTAAAGTTTAAGTCCGAAAATTAACAATCTGTAAGTTAATATAACATACTTTTAAATTAGTGACTCTACATTTGTAGCAAATTTGTAGCAAACTTTATGTTATCATACATAGTATCTGTGAAAAACACTTTTTGGTGTCAGAAGTTAATAGTGTCAAACAGGGGAAATTAATAGGGTCAAACCGGGAATGTAGAATTAAGGAATCTGTTTTCTACATTCACGGTTTGACTCTAATCTCTATTCCTTTCTACACTCCTATCTTAAGTTTTAGTCAAGACTGACAAATCAATCATCTTGACTTGAGTTTCTGATATTATTCCTTCTTATGGCTCAGGATAGCCTCTTTTTTACTTAATCTATTAGCATCACCTCCGATTCTTTGTTTATTTTTATCACCCTTCACTTATTATTATAGACTTAAACAATCTCTAAATAATCGTTAGATAATCGTATTAAAGTCTTAATTTAATCTTTTGGGTCTACCAGGGGGGTAAAAGTTTATATGTTCCTTGCTTAAATTAAGGAAAGTGGTCAAAGCTTCATTCTTCAGTTTCTTAAAAAGTATCTACTTAAATTTTTTCAGGAATTTTGCCCTTCTTTTTAATTTATTAAGAATTTCTATCTTTTTTTCAAAAGATAATTTTGCAACCCTCTGGCGATATTCCTCTTTTGTTTTAAAAATTTTCTCCCTGTAGTTCCTTACATCTTCTTCATTTTTCGCAATTAGATTATCCATAGTATTTCTCCATAAAATCCTGGAATTTTTCTTTTAAGTCATACTTCATTAAAATCTCCAGCAGAAGATTTTTATTTATTTCAGTTTCATCAAGAAGTTTTTTTATCTTTACCTTATCTTTTAATCTATAAACTTTCAAAAATATCGCTATTAGATACTCCGGCCTTAAAATTTTTAATTTTATATCCTTATAAACCACCTCAATAGCATTTTTAACAGCCTCCTTTTCTAATTCACTAGCAGTAGGAACAAATTGAACCGGTGTTGTACCTATAAGAATATATTCCTTGTGGACTTTACATTTTTTTTCTTTTAATAACCAGTCATAAAATGGCGTTAATATAATTATTTTCTCCTTTTCAGGAGGGATAAAAAATATATCAACATCATAAGTATCAAAGGGTTCAGTATAATATATTGTTGCGACTGCACCACAGATTGCATAATCGGTAAGTAAGCCTTCTCTGGACATTTCATTTATAACCTTAAACGCCTTTTCCATTTATTTTATTATCCCAATCTTACCTGTTGTCTTTTGGTTCTGGGATATTTTGTGTTCCTCCTTTAAAATATTGTAGAAAGATTCTATCACAAATTTTGGGCAATGTCAATAAAAATATGACATATGACATAAGACATTAGACCTCAGACTAAAGAAGGCAGAAATTGATTCATCTGCTAATTGTCATGCTTTTATTTTTGTATAATCTCTGCCCATTTTTCTCTCTTAAGTCTAATGTCTGATGTCTATAGTCTAATGTCTAAATTGAAGAAGTCGAAGAAGTTTATTGACAAAGAAAATGAAAATAAGGTATAATAGAGGTAGCCAGTGTTAGGTGTCAGGTAGTAATGCTTCAGACTACCATATAAAAGTCAAGAATTTTTTTAATTTATTTTCTATAATATTGTTGAATACAATTTCCCCTTTCCCCAAGAATACAAGGCGTTTGGAG
>SBAY01000054.1 GCA_005239945.1 Nitrospira sp. | reverse complement strand
AAATAAAACCAGTATTAGACAAATGGGAGATAAAAGGGATACAGGATATTAGTACCACAGAGAATCGTGCCTTAGTAGAGCATAAAATCCCAGGTCTTGCAGGGAGTATATTACAAGATATGGGGGAAAGTTCTACCTCGATTACTATTATGGGAACATTACCTAATGTAGATGACTTACGGGATGAATTTTTAGAAGAAGTACGAAAAAAATTTATTGCTGGTAACCCCGTACCATTTATGGCAGACATTACTACTGAGACAGATGTAAAAGAAGTAATTATTGCTGATTTTCAAGTAAAAGAAGTAGCAGGCTCAGCAGAGCCATGTCAGTATATAATAAAATTAACAGAATATATTCCACCACCTGAACCACCAGCAGCAACTGCCATGGCAGGAATACAAATGGATATTGATTTGGAGGCTGGGGATTTGATTGATGGGTTAGCCGATAATATAAGCTTGATTGATGATATATCCGCTACATTAGGCTCTATACCCGACTTTGGTGACCCAACTAAACCATTAGAAAATGTTCTTGAGGAAGTCAATAATGCTACTAAAGGTTTAGATGAAGCAGTTATAAAGGAGATTTTTGGAGAAAAAATGCCAGAAGAAGCAACTACAAGTAGAGCTGGATTATTATCACAAATACCTGATACAAGTCAGGTTGGGAACTTAATAAATCAAGTAAGTATTGATTTCTCAGGTGTTACAGGTAATATCTCCAACCTTCCTACAGGAGAGATTAGCTCTCTTGCTGAGAGTTTAGGAGGGATTTCTATCCCGGATTCCTCTTCTTTAATTGGAAATATTACTTCTGGTCTGAGTGGGTTAACCAGCAGAATTCCTACTGATCCGTCTGAGTTATTTAAACCTATTACCAGTGAATTTAGTAATCTTGAAAGACTTCTTTCATCTGATATACTTGGTCAATTACGTTCTATTCCAGACAGATTTACTAATATTACCCAGTTAATTGAAAACCCTGAGGAACTACTTGGTGGGATTCTTGGTCCTTTTGAAGAAATTCAACGAGTATTAGCAGAATCGGAAATAGCTTCTTCTCTTACCTCATTCCTTGAAATATTGGAGGAATTAAAAACTCAGGTTGAATCAGAAACTGGGCAACTCCAGAATCTCATCCAGGAGAGGATAAACCACCTCCTTCTTTCTATTACCTCTCCTATTGAGAAGGCTGTTAGAAGATCAGGTATTAGATTCATTAATGCTACCTTGGTTGCTGCAGATATAGAAGCTAAAATTCAAGATACTATCAATGCTTTTTCAGACTCTTTACTTAACCAGATTAGAAACCTGAATATCTCAAACGAGACTCAATTTAGCACACTTATTCATGGCTTAAATGCGGTCAAAGGAAGAGCAGAAAGCCTTGCTGCACTCCTTAATAATACCTTAAGTACAGCTAATCAAGGATTGGATTCGATTAATATTGATACCTTCCGAACAAGAATAGAGGGGTTCCTTTCAAAGATTAATGATATTGAAGTGGTTCAAATAGGAGATTTAACATCCGGGTTAGAGGGAGTATTTGACCAGATTAATGAATTTATCAATAATATTGATATGGACGGGATTAAGACCCAAATCGAGGAGTTCCTTAACCAGATCAAAGCAAAATTGGATGAAATTGATTTAAACAGTATTAAAAATACTGTTGTAAACTCAATAGGTACTGCTACCAGTGCATTGGATAACATTGACCGGGTACAATTAGAGGTAACTGTTGCCGTTCGTAATTTCTTTCAGGAAGTAAAGGATGTAGTCGCTGGTATAGACTTAAGTGTAGTTCAAAACACTATTCAGAGCGTTTTAAATGGTATCCAAACGGGAGTTGAGGGTTTAGAGACGGCTATTAACTCTATAAATGAGACCATTGACAATGTCCTTAATTCCATTAAAGAAGGCTTGCAAGGAGTAAAAACATTTCTCCTTGGCTCAGAAACGCAAAAAGGAGTAAAACAACAATTAGAAGATTTATTAAATCAAATATATCAAACTTTAGTAGACCTAAATATTCAAGAGGTTCTAAAGGGTGTTAGAGCTAAATTAGATGAGATGCTAAGTAGCTTAGATGAGATTGATTTTGACCCGGTTGTTGACCCGGTTATTGAACAGATAGATAATATGAGGGGACAGGTTAGTCAGATTGATGTTTCTGCCTTAAATGACTTGCTCAAGATGGCTCTTAATGCCGCAGTAGAGGTGATAAAACAGGTAGATTTTGATAAACAGATTACCCAAGTCCTTATGGAAGAACTCAATGAGATTAAAGGAAAACCCGAAGAAGCTGTAGAGAAGATTAAAGAAAAATTTATGGAGGTATTAAACAAAATAGAGGAGTTTAACCCAACTGAGAAATTATTGAAGGGACTTCAAGAAGAGGTCTTTGAACCATTAATGGCTGAATTGGAAAAGATCAAGCCAAGTCAACTACTTAAACCAATAGAAGATGGATATAATTTTATTCTGAATGAGTTGGAGAAGATTAAACCCAGTGAGCTACTTTCTCCACTTACAGACCTATATGACCAACTATTGAAGTCATTTAGGTTAATCTCACCCTCGAAATTAGTTGAACCTCTGGAGGAATTGTTACAAAAACTAAAAGATTTGGTCAATCAGATAGATATTACTCCATTTATCAATGAACTAAAAACTAAAGTAGAGACTATCACCTCAGCTATTAACAACTTCTCTTTAGTTAAAGTGTTAGAGCCAGTGACAGATATATATAATCAAATCAAAGCAAAAATAGATGAATTTGACCCAACTCGACTTCTAGAGCCAGTAACAGACCTGCTTGATCCAATATTGTCAGCCATAGATGAGATAGACTTATCCCCAATAGAGGAAGTCTTTAATAATTTTAAAACAGCTATTGATCAATTTAATCCCGACGGTGCATTAGCTATTATACAAACACAAATTGACAATACCACCATAGAACTGAATAAATTCGATATAATGGTTATAATCAGCACTCTGAGGTTAAAACATCAGGCTTTTAAAGATGGATTAAACTCGATTACAGTGCCTGATAATTTAATTCCCAGGTATCAGGAGTTGGAGACACTGATAAATTCTTTAAGCCCAGTAACCATATTTTCATCCTTGAGTATCAGCTTTGATGGATGTCAGGTAAAATTAAATGGTCTTGGTGGTAATTTTTCAAAGAGTCTACAAGAACTTTCTTCATCTTTTGATACTGCTAAAGAAAAACTGGATGAGTTAATTCCGGATTTTGTAAAAGAAGGCAGAATTACAAAAGAGTCCATTAAAAACACTATTCAACAAGCCATTGCAGGCTCTTTAATAGAGGGACTTGAAAGCACATCACAGTCGATTAAAAACCTATTTGAAGACCTTAACCCAGCAAGTATAATTACTGAGTTAGATGAGTTGGTCAATACAGTTAAAGATAAAGTAACTAATTTTCTCGACCCAACACCAGTAACTGATGCTATTGAAACAGCTATTAATACATTTAAGGAGAAAGTAAATAATTTAAGTGTCTCTTTTCTGAAGGATGAATTAGAAGGTTTCTTTGATGAGATTGAGAATAAGATAAAAGAACTTGATCCGGCTATTATAGTCAACGGCACTGAAGAACAACCCGGTCTGGCCCAACTATATGAAGATGCTCTGAATATCTTAAAGAAAATAGACCCTGGTGAGATTGGAAAAAGATTGGATAAGATCTATGATGAGGATGTACTAGCTTTATTAAATGAATTAAACCCGGAAAAGGTCTTAATACCACCATTAAAAAAGCTTTTTGATAATATCATGACTCTTTTAAGAAGTCTTGATATAGATGTTGTCTTTCGTCCTTTACTTAATAGCCTTGATCAATTGTCTAATGAACTAAAATCAGCACTTGCCAGAACCTCTACAGCATTTAAAGGGATGATAAGTGCTATACCAGTATAAACGAGAGGTGAAATAAAAAGATGGCAAAGTACAAATTTTATTGGGCAAGAGGATTCTTTCCTTGGTTTCAAAATGATCCAGGGCCAATTAGACGAGCATATTGGGCAAACTTAGATCTTGAACCCATAATAAGAATAGGAGTAGGTAAACCTGTAAATATAGTAGGTGAAATAGACCAACAAAGGTTGAGAGAATTAATAAATGCAGGTAAAATAGAAAAGGGGACTAATAAAGTAACTTTTGAAGTCTATGAGAGTGACTTGATATTTGATGATTATATTGGAAAAACAGAGATGGATATTGAAGAGGGTCATGAGATAGTCCGAATCACAACAATCCCAACAATTACCAGGATAGTAATAAGAGGAGATGAGGAGATATCAAGAACTGTAGAGCCTGGTGGAGAAGTAACTGAAGAAGTAACTTCAGCGGTTGTAATTCAATGGACTTTTCCTTATATAGATGATGGGGTGGGTGAAGCAGAGCTTATCTTTAAAGCAAAAGTTGGCGATTATGAACTGGAATCTTCTGATGAGTTAGAACTGGTTAGAACTGAAATAAATACCTATGGCTGTCAAGCAGTAATATTACATCCAGCATTAGGATTCCCTGGTATAGTTGATAATGAGGAGATCAAAGTTGTGCTGCTTACTCAAAGTAACTTTGAAAAAACAACAGATAGGTTTGCAAGCATTCTAAAATATCATCCCTGGGGAGATGACTCTCAACTTAGAAATTTCCAGGCAACAAGTATTACAATAGGTAATTATGAAGATGAAATTAGACCTTATGTTGCTATCTCTGATAGTGTACTTGAAGGCTATAGAGAAGCTGGATTTACAGATATTGTCTATATTAAAATACAAATTACTGGTATTTCGCAAGGCATGTATAACTTATTTATAGAGCATGAATCCGAATTTATGCGAGAGGTAGTTAAGAGAATTTCACCAGATCCTGTCTGTCCTTTAATGCAGGATGGAGGGATTGGTGGATTATCCGGTAATCGATATATAAAACTATCTCATCCGTTTTATGTGACTAATAAAACCTATTTAAATATAGCTCATGTTACTGATACACATATTGCTCTCAGGTGGGATCTTTTAGCAAAAAGATTAAAAGAAGGCAGTAGTTATAGGCAGGAATTAGAAAGAGAACTAGGAAGTCTTGGCCTGGAAAATTTTAATAATCCTAATGATCGATTCAGAGAGGCTATTAGAGAAATAAACAGGGATGATAATTTAGATATTATTCTCATAACTGGAGATATAATAGATTATAATCGAGGACATAATGGTACAGATGAAAATGATTTATCTGAAGATTATTTATTCAATCGAAATTGGGTTTACTTCTATGAATTACTTGTAGACCATTATAAAAAGCCTATTTTTACAATATTAGGAAATCATGACTGGAGATTTAACCCATATGCACCGATACCTACACTTACTATATTGGGAATACCAATAAAAGAATTCTATTCTATTTGTGGTGATATAAATCTTACTAAAGCTGAGATGGAAGTAATACATGAAAATCCAAGAGATCTTGACATAGCAGGTTGGAATAAATTTCTGAGGACAACTGTAGATTCGGTAAAATGGTACTCCTTTGTAATAAATCCTTTCTATGATTATTCTTTTTCATACAAAGAGATGTCTTTTTTGATGTTAGATTGGTGCAAAGACGAAACTTTGGAAAGTTTACCTAAGGCAGACAATTCATTATCTGATAGACAATGGGAAATTATCAATAGGTGGAAGAATCAAATAATAAAGGAGAATACAGTCTCTATAGTTGCTATGCACGCAACAATTTATAATGCTACTCTTTCTTCTCGATTAAGGACTCATGGTGAAGAGTTAAATGAGCTTTCGAGTGGATCAATCTGTGAACATAGAGAAGAATTTATTAAAAGATTTATTTTAGACAATGAAAGTTATGGAGAAGACAATAATTACATAGTGGGCAATAAGTATCTTCATTTAGTCCTAACAGGACATTCTCATAGAGATAGTATCTTTCAGATCAATAACGGCCGAGTGTTTATGAGAGAAAATCTCCCTCAATCTTCTACAAATTCAAGAGGTTGGATTGCTACTGCTCCATTAATTATTATGACAAACTCTAATGGTTTAATAAATGGGAGAAGGATGTTACCAGGCTATCGTACAATCAAATTTGATATCCATGGAAGGGTTAACTCTCTGGAATTAAAAAGTCATTCAATCAATATTAGACATTCTGAAGAACCTTTTTCGCCATCACCCCGAGTACAACTTCCAGAAGAGCAGCAAATTATAAGGGACCTTAGTATCAATTTTACCAGTAATATTATTTTAATTTATGTTCCCAAAATTAGAGGAAGACTCCCGGATGAGATACGTTGTTATGAGCAACAAAATTTATATGCTGTCTCCTATATCCCAAATCCAAATGTCAATTATGCATACGATGAAAATTTACAACTAATCCCTTGGAGTAGGTTTGATGAAACAAAGTTTGGCTATGATCCTATACATTTGAATGAAACACCTATCCAAATTGCTACAAAAATTCAGGAAAATGTAAGGAAATGGGAAGGTATAGTGTATGATTTGTATGTAATAAGAAATATTAACCCAAGTAAAAAATATAAGATAGTAGGAATCTCAAAAAATATTCCTGTGATTTCTGTTAATAATATTCAATTCTCTACTTCGGATAATATAAGGGTGGTGATTTTAAAACATTATTATGATCTCAATAAACTAAATCCAAATTTTGCTCTTCCGACAGAAGGTTATTTAGCAAGAGATATACCTCGTCAACTTCAAGGTAGTACAAATAATTGTGGTGCCTTCTCTATGGCTATGGCAATGAATTATTGGTATCCTTATCATTTTAATCCTTTAGGTTTAAATGGCAAGAAAATCGATGAAGGGGTAGATAATGTAGAAGGATTTGATGATGTAGAAATGGATGATGTGCTTTGGACCGGAGCTCGACTCCAGGGGGATTTGACAGAGTTTGCAGAAGATGTTGGGGTATCTAATACAGATTATGACTGCGAAGATGATCCGAATAAGAATAGATCCCTTGAGAAATTGAAAAGATGGATCAATTGTGGTGTGCCTATAATTGTAATAGTTCAGGAGTATATTAACAAGACTTGGAGGTTACATTATAAATTATTAGTTGGTTATGATGATAATAAAATTATGAGATATAACGATAATGGTACTATTCGTACAAAACAAGGGGTATTTTATTTTAATAACTGAACTTTTGCGTTTTTTAGAGAGTTGCCAATACAGATTCAATGGTTTTGCCCATTTTCCCTTGTTGGTGGCTCCAGATTAAAAGCTCTTT
>SBAY01000340.1 GCA_005239945.1 Nitrospira sp. | reverse complement strand
GAGGGGGAAAACCTGTGTGGTTTTAAACCACTTTCAAAAGGTTTTCCCCCTCAAAAAATCCACTTCTTTAAATCATTGCTAAAAGTTGGGGAATTTCTGAAAAAGTGCCATTATACACCAGTAAAGGAATAGTATTACGGAATCAAGACCTAAGCGAAGCAGATAAAATCGTTACCCTGTTCACTCAAAAATTTGGGAAAATAAAGGGTGTAGCTAAAGAAGTAAGAAAAACTACCAGTAAATTTGGCAGTAGTGTAGAAATTTTCACCTATGCGGATTACCTGATTTATGGAAAAGAGAACAAAGACCTTGATGTTATTACCCAGGCACAAATCATTCATTCATTCAAAGAAATCAGGGAAGATTTGGATAAGATTACCATTGGGGCTTTTATTATAGAATTGCTTGATACATTAGTTGCTGGTCGCGAAAAAGACCCATTACTTTTTAGCCTTATTCTCCAGACACTAACCTGGTTGAAGGGTGAATCAAGTGAACTTATAATTCCTACCTTTACCCTGAAATTCATAACCCTTTGTGGTCTAAAGCCTCATTTGGAAAAAGATTGTCTTTTATGTCATCAGTCCTGTAATAAAATGCAATTCAGCCCGAAACAGGGTGGGATTATTTGTCCCTCACACCGGACTGAAGATGGAATAATGATTTCGGATAATATCAGAGGACTTCTGCAACAACTACTTGTCCTGGATATTTCCAAGATAAGGAAGATTCACATCTCCCCTAATCTATTGACAGAACTCCGTAAGATACTCATAGATAATTACTTAAAATTTCATCTTCAAAAACCATTGAAATCTATGAATACATTGAAGTTGTAAAGGCTGAACGGGGATAGGGAAAAAGGTGAGAAAGTAGGAAGGTGAGAGGAGAAGAGGGTGGGAAGAAATTTCAGGAAATGGCAAGAGGGGTTGTCTTTATAATTCCTTCACCCTACCCTCCTATTTTAAAAATTTTAATTGACTTTAACCAGTCTCCTATGGTAAAATTATATTCAAGGGAAACAAACAACTTGACTCGAAAATGTGGGGAACGGAAGCCCGAACTTGTTCGGGAAATCTCCTCAAGAAGTTGAGGTTTCCAACAGCGTGGGAATTAGAGGAGTAAGAAGAAATGGCCAAGAAAAAGAAGAAAGGTGGTGGAGGTGGAGAGGCTAAGGTTGAAACCGCAGGTGGATTACGGTGGTTAATTACTTATGCAGATATGATTACCCTGCTTTTAGGGGTATTTATTATTTTATGTTCCGGTGGTGCTCCAAGCGAATCAGAAATACAAAAACTTACTATTGGTCTTGAAAAGGTGTTTGCTATTATAGAAGGTGGTGGTGGCAAAACAGCTATGCCAGGCCCAACGGGTGAAAAGGTATTAGAAGAAAACACTGGTGTACTCTATAACGCAAAAGATTTAACTGGACCTGAGGCATTAATTACCCGGAAATATACCCAGACATTCAAAGGTGAAATTAAAAAAGGTGAAATGGAGGTTAAATTAATTAAAGATGCCCTGGTAATTAGATGTTTGGGAACATTATTATTTGAACATGGTAATGCCCGGTTGAAACCTGAGGCATACCCCACATTAGAGCGTATTGCCTATTTACTCTCAGGAATTTCTAATAAGGTAGTTATCGAAGGACATACGGATGCAACACCCGTTCAGACATCACAATTTCCATCCAACTGGGAACTATCAACTGTCAGGGCAACAAATGTATTGCATTATTTAATAGATTATGTTCAAAAAAGTGGTTTTAGTGACTCCAAAATTGAGGATTTTCAAAAGAGATTAGGGGTCTTTGGTTATGCCCAATTTCATCCGGCCGTAAAAGACCCTTATGATAAACTTAATAATCGAATAGACATAGTTATTTATCATCATAAGACAGAAAAGGAATTACTTGATTAATAATTAACAATTACCGTGGGAAACGGAAGCCCGACCTTGTTCGGGGAAACACCCTCAACAAGTTGATGAGGCTTCTAATAGCGTTAATAATTAATAACTAAAAGAGAAGAAGGTGGGTTAAACGATGGCCAAAAAGAAGAAAAAGGGTGGAGAAGGACATAGCGAAGGTATTGAAACAGCCGGTGGTTTACGCTGGTTAATTACTTACGCAGATATGATTACCCTCCTGCTGGGTGTATTTATTATCTTAGTCTCTCAATCCCAATTACAGGGACCTAAAGCAGCGGCTATTGGTGAGGCATTAGAACTTGTATTCTCTATATTTAAACGCGAGGGGGCATCGAAAACTACTGCCCCGCACTCAGGAGGCGGAGAAGGATTTTTACCAAAACGCTCTACTATCGAAGGAGTCAAGGCTAAACCTGTTGTGCCAACAGCAATTATTAAAAAGAAATTAATTCAAAGTATTCCTCATAATATAGCCGAAGGTAAAATAATTACGAAAAAGACTAAATCCGGATTACTCGTTAGTTATCATGATTCATTATTTTTTGATTCAGGCAGTGCCCGGTTAAAACCAGAGGCTTATCTAAGTTTGGATAAAATTGCCAATACCCTTGAAATGATTCCCAATAATGTTATTATCGAAGGACATACAGACGCCGCCCCGATTAAAAGTGGTGAATTCAACTCTAATTGGGAACTCTCTACGGCCAGGGCAACGAATATTTTACATTATTTTATAGACCATGCTAAAAAAACAGGTTTCGAAAACGAAAAATTAAAAAAATATCAAGCAAGATTTGCGGTCGCTGGGTATGGTCAATTTCAACCAATCGATGAAGACACATATTCCCCTCAAAATAGAAGGATTAATGTTCTTATCCTTGATAAATAAGGTATAAGACTTCTGTAACATGAAAAATGTTAAGCAAGAAAAGATATGCCACAAAGGCACCAAGACACAAAATTACACGAAAGGAAATCTTTAGTGAAATTTAGTGCTTTTGTGTTTTTGTAGCTAAAATACTGAATTTACCCTAAAATTTTAATTGACACTTGATTGAATTTCTGCTATACTTATTTTAGACAGTAGAATTAGAAACTCTGAAATTTTAAGATTAAGGAGGTGATGAATAAAAATTGAAATCCAATAAATTAAAATTCTACGAATGTATGTTGATTGTTGATTCACAAGCAAAAGAGGAAGATGTAGAAAAGTTGATGGGCAAGATCGAAAAAACAATCAAAAAACATGGTGAGGGAAAAATTAACGAGGTAAGAAAGGTTGGGTTAAAAAAATTAGCCTATCCTATCGGACATAAAAGGGAAGGAATTTATTACCTGGTAAATTTGGAGATTGACCCTGTTTCAATCAAAGAATATGAAGAGGTAATGAAACTCTCTAATATTGTTTTAAGATTTCTTACTAAGAAGAAAACTGCCTCAATTCCTAACCTGGAAACAACAGAAGAAAAGAAAGAAGAAATGAAGGAGGAACAAAGATAGTGGCTAATTATAATCGTGTGATAATCGCCGGTAATTTAACCCGTGACCCAGAATTAAGATATATTCCCAGTGGTGAGCCAGTAGCAAATTTTACAGTGGCTATTAATAGAAATTACACCACTAAGGCAGGGGAACGAAAGGAAGAAACAAGTTTTATCCCAGTCGTAGTTTGGAGAAAACAAGCAGAGATATGTAATCAATATTTAAAGAAAGGCAGTCCTGCTTTAGTCGAAGGAAGACTTCAACAACGCAGTTGGGAAACTCCAGAAGGACAAAAAAGAACTGTTATTGAGGTCGTCGCCGATAGAGTAGTTTTCTTAGGAAGGGTTAAACCTATACAGGAGGATGAGGTAGAAGATGAGTATAACGCTGAATCTCACAGAATACCTGAACCTACTCATGAAGCTACCGAAGATGTACCTTTTTAAAGGAGGAAGAATTTTATAGATGCTACAAAAGAAAAAACAATCAATCAAAAGTAAAACTACCCAAAATGGTGAATGGACACCAAAGCGACGCAAAAAATGCTATTTCTGTATAAATAAGGGAAAAGAGATTGATTATAAAGATGTTGATGGTATCAGAAGATATATCTCCGACAGGGGGAAGATATTACATAGACGAATTACCAAAAATTGTGCTAAACATCAACGGATTATAAGTAAAACAATCAAGCAGGCAAGAAATATAGCCCTTCTACCATATACGGTAGAATAGGTATCAGATATCGGGTATCAAGAAGAAGTTAGCGGTTAGAAGTTGAAAGAACTTATCTAACTTCTAATCTCTGACTTCTTCCTTCTTTCTGACACCTAAAGGATAAGATTTATGCAAATAATCTTGCAAGATGATATTTCAGGAGTCGGTAAAAAGGGTGAGATTAAAAATGTATCGGAAGGATATGCCAGAAATTTTTTAATACCAAAAGGACTTGGTATTCCCGCAACAGAATCTAACTTAAAAAAACTCCATGAAGCTCAAAAAAGAATAGCTGTTTTGGCTCAAAGGGAAAAGGAATCTGCTATAGAATTTAGTCAGGGGCTTAAAAATATTTCCATAACGATTAATCGAAAATCAGGTGAAGGAAATAAAATTTTTGGTTCAGTGACTAAAGAGGATATTGTGGATGCTCTAGCTAAAAAGGGTTTTAAAATCGATAAGAAAATGGTGGATATTTCCCAACCAATAAAACTTCTGGGAGTCTATACTATCCCAATTAAACTTCACAAGGAAGTAGAAACTAAAGTAAGCCTCAGAATAGTAAAGGAATAGTAAAAGAATAGGTTATAGGGGACATATATGACCTATTCTTTTAAAACGGGTGAATTGAAAATGAGTGTACCTGGGATAATAGCCGAAAAGGTTCAACCTCAATCTATAGAAGCAGAGACATCTGTTTTAGGGGCGATGTTAATGGATAAAGAGGCAATTTGTAAAGCCGTTGAGACTTTATCCGAAGATGCATTTTATAAAACCGCTCATCGCAAGATTTATAGTGCTATTATTGACCTGTTTGAAAAAAATGAGCCGGTTGACCTGGTTACTTTAACAAATGAATTGAAAAAAAAAGGTGAACTGAGTAATATTGGTGGAGCAATCTACCTGACCACTATTTTAAATAGTGTTCCTACCGCGGCTAATGTAGAATATTACATTCAGATTGTCAATGAAAAGGCAATCATCAGAGGGCTTCTTTCCGCCGCTACGGAAATAGCCTCAATGGCCTATCAACCCACTGAAGATATAACTCAAATGTTAGATAAGGCAGAGCAATTGATATTCAATATCGTTCAGCGGAAGGTAAATCGTGATTTCATTCACATTGGCGAAATGTTACATGATAGTTTTGCCATGATTGAGAAACTCTATGCCAAGAAAACTTATGTTATTGGCGTCCCAACTGGTTTTCATGATCTGGATGTTCTTACCGCTGGCCTTCATCCCTCAGATTTAATAATTATTGCCGGAAGACCCTCTATGGGCAAATCAAGTTTTGCTTTGAATATTGCCCAGTATGCCGCCATTAAAGAAAAGATTCCTGTAGGTCTATTTAGTTTAGAGATGAGTAAAGACCAGTTAGTTCAAAGAATGTTATGTGCCGAGGCACGGGTAGATGCCCATAAATTAAGAACAGGTTACCTGGGAGAAGCGGATTGGCCTAAACTTACTACCGCCGCCGGGGTTTTAGCCGAGACACCTATTTATATCGATGATAGCCCTGCCCCCTCGGTTTTAGAAATAAGGGCTAAGGCGCGAAGACTTATGGCAAAATATAACATTGGTTTAATCATCATAGATTACCTGCAACTTATCCAGGGAAGAATGAATATCGATAATCGTCAACAGGAAATATCCGAAATATCACGGTCTTTAAAGGCATTAGCCCGGGAGTTGAATATTCCGGTAGTTGCCTTATCTCAACTCTCACGAGAAGTAGAGAAAAGAGGTGACCGCAGACCCCAATTATCTGATTTACGCGAATCAGGGGCAATCGAACAGGATGCAGATTTAGTTGCCTTTGTCTATCGCGAGGAATATTATAAACCTACCCCGGAAAATGAAGGTATAGCTGAAATAATCATCGGCAAACAACGCAATGGGCCTATTGGAATAGTAAAATTAGCCTTTATAAAAAAATATACCAGATTTGAAAATATAGCTAAGGTAGAGGAGTAAATGTAATTCAGACATCAGACTATAGACTATAGACATCAGACAAAAAGTCTAATGTCTATAGTCTATAGTCTGATGTCTGAATTACAGGAAGAATAAATGAAAAAAGGAATTTATTGTTTCTTGCAAGAAATAGGAGGAATGAGTCTTTTTTTACCCCAGATTATTCTCCAAATATTTAAACCACCCTTTAAACCTAAATATTTTACCAATCAATTACTTCAAATTGGAGTCCATACCTTACCTATCGTAAGCATTATGTCCTTATTTGTGGGTATGGTTTTGGCTTACCTGGCCTATCTCCAGTTTAAAATAGTTGCTTTAGAGATGTATACCGGAAGTTTGGTGAGTGCCTGTATGGTGATGGAGTTAGGACCTGTCTTAACAGCGATTATCGTTGCTGGAAGAATTGGTGCCTCTACTGCGGCTGAAATAGGTAGTATGAAGGTTACCGAACAGATCGATGCACTTTCGACATTAGCGGTCAATCCTATTAAATATTTAGCCACACCAAGATTTTTAGCCGCCATTATCATGTTGCCGGTATTGACTATCTTTGCTGATGTTATTGGCATATTCGGCGGATATATAATTGGTGTCTGGCAGTTTGGTATCAGACATCGCATTTATATAAATAAATCAATTGATTTCCTGGCGGCAGATGATATTATCTGCGGCTTGATAAAAACCATGTTTTTTGGGGCAATGATTATTCTCGTCAGTTGTTATAAAGGTTTTACTACCTCTGGCGGGGCAGAAGGTGTAGGTAAGGCGACTACCTCGGCTGTCGTTATTTCTATTGTCCTTATCTTAGTCATGGATTATTTCCTGACCATTGTGCTTTTTTAAAGTATTAGAAAAGTATGCACCACGAAGGCACAGAGGGAAAAAAGGTAATCGGTAACTATGTAGGTATTTACCGATAACTGATTACTGATTACCCTTCAGGTAAGGAGTTATGAAATGATTGTTATAACCGATTTATGGAAAAGTTTTGGGGAATATCCTGTCTTAAAAGGGGTTAATATCACCGTAAATAAAGGTGAGACTTTAGTCATAATTGGGCAAAGCGGTTGTGGTAAAAGTGTGTTGTTGAAACATATCATTGGTATTTTAAAACCAGATAAGGGTAAAATAGAGGTTCAAGGTAAGGATATTAGCAAATTTAATGAAAGCCAATTAAATGAGATTAGAAAGAAATTTGGTATGTTATTTCAGGGTGCGGCATTGTTTGACTCCTTAACGGTGCGTGAAAATGTCGGCTTTTTCTTAGATGAACATACAAAATTAGACAAACAAACCATTTCAAAGATAGTTACCGAAAAGCTAAAATTAGTAGGGTTGTCCGGGGTAGAGAATTTGATGCCTTTTGCCTTAAGTGGTGGGATGAGAAAAAGGGTTGGCTTAGCCAGGGCTATTGCCATGGACCCGGAAATTATCCTTTATGATGAACCTACTACCGGTATAGACCCCATTATGGCTATGGCCATAAATGAGTTAATCAGGGAATTGCAGGCAAAATTATCTTTAACCTCTATTGTGGTTACCCATGATATGGTTTCGGCTTACCATGTAGCCGATAGAATTGCTATGCTCGATAATGGAAAGATTATTGAAATAGGCACCCCTGGGGAAATAAGAAAGACGACCAATCCTATTGTTAAACAATTTATTACAGTTATTACAGACAAATCCGTAACGGGTTAGGATTGGTGGAAAGGATTATGTTTAACGACATTTGGGGTCCTGATTTCGAAGTTCGGGATAAACCCTTGCCTCGTTGTGAAAAAATTCACTTCTTTAAATCATTGCTAAAAGTTGGGAAATTCCCGTCATCTTTGCTTCAATTCAAACATTAGACTTCAGACTTTAGACTTCAGACTTTTCGGCTCTTGCGGGTTTTTTGTGGAAGCGAATGATTGGAATAATTCAATGTAACCTGCTCATTTTTCTTCTCTAAGTCTAATGTCTGAATTCAAGGTCATCTTTGCAGAAATTCCCCAACTTTTAGCAATAATTTAAAGAAATGGATTTTTTGAGGGGGAAAAAGTGGTTTAAAACCACACAGGTTTTCCCCCTCAAACTCCCCTTTTCCAAAACTTTTTAACCACAAGAGTATAAAATTTTATTTACCCATTTATAAGAAATGGGGTAAATAAAATTTT
>SBAY01000133.1 GCA_005239945.1 Nitrospira sp. | reverse complement strand
TTAGAGGCAATAAATGAATATCTTATGACTAAAAAAGGTTTAACTAAAAAAGAGTTGCCTAAATCAGTAGATGCCTATAGAACTGCATTACAAAAGCATTTAGCCGTCCATAATGGAAAGTTGATGCGAGAGTTTGAGAAATTATATGATGCCTTACACATAGCAGGTTATTATAGAGGGCTGATTTATGATACTAACGCTGTTAAAGAATATTTAAAATCAACAAAGGCATTTATTGAGAAAATTAAGTAAGAAATCGTCGAGCTAAAAAGTAGGTTTTTGCCACCAATCAAACCAAATGGCTGCTATTCTCGGCATCTTGTTTGCCTTCTTTAAAAGTTAAGGAGAAAAAAGATGGTGGTTGGTAACATACATAGACAAAGAATCTATTCTGAGTCTGATATTACCAACAACTACAAATAATATATTTTAGGCAGATTATTATTTTAACCTACCTTTTTGTTTTTAGAAATATAATGGTAAGCGGATTTAGCGGATAAACTCGCAAAGGGGAAATAAAAAAATAATATATTTTTTGTGCCCCTTGCGAAATCTTTGCGTCTTTGCGAGAAATCTTATTTAAAGGGGTTTTTAAATTATGAAAAAGTTTTTAGGTTTTATTGGAATTTTTGGGATTTTGCTGGGATATGGTAAAATAGTCTCGGCAGCAGATATTTATGTGCCAGGAAGCTATACCACCAGCCAGGCGGCTATTAATGCCGCAGCAACTGGCCCAGTGGATACGGGCGCCTATGAATTTCAAGAACCCTCAACACTCAAGGAATGGACATTTGCTGTCTATCTTGATGGTGATAATAATTTAGAAAGGGAGGCGATTGATGATTTCTTAGAAATGGCAACCATCGGCTCAACAGCTGAGATAAACATCGTTGTCCAGTTTGACCGGGTTAATGGGTATGATTGGAGCTATGACGACTGGAAGACAACGAAGAGGTTCTATATCACCCAGGGAATGACCCCGATAGCAACGAATGCCGTAGCAGACATAGGAGAGGCAAATATGGGGGCTACACAGACAGTTATAGAGTTTGTTGGCTGGGCAAAGGCTAATTATCCTGCGAAAAGATATGCCTTGGTCTTCTGGAATCATGGTGGTGGCTGGCGTGAAGATTCCAAACCACACAAAGCTGTCTGCTGGGATGAAACATCAGACAATGATTGCCTCTATATGGCAGAGGTGAAGGAGGCATTGGCTGGAGAGCATTTTGATCTAATTGGCTTTGATGCCTGCCTGATGGCTATGGTAGAGGTAGCTTATCAAATCAAGGATTATGGAACTGTGGCTGTCTTCTCGCAAGAAGCAGAACCAGGAGATGGCTGGCCTTATGATACTATTTTGGGTGATTTAGCAGGCACACCGACAATGAATGCTAATGAGCTTGGCCAGGTGATTGTGGATAGATACGGAGAGTCTTATCCAGATGAAATGGGAATAACCCAATCTGCAATTGATTTAGCTAAAATCAAAGATTTAGCCCCAGTCATATCCCAATTTGCAGATTCATTAGAATACCATTAGGATGTTATCAGAGAGGCAAAAGGAATGACTGATGCCAGTTATTCATATGCAGATTTATACCATTTTTCACATTTAATAAGTTCAATGATAGAAGATACAACTATTGCTGAGAATGCAGAATTGGTAAAATCTAAATTAAACGAAGTTATAATCGCAAACTACTCTGATTCTTCTCATCCTAATTTTAATGGGTTATGCATATATTTCCCAGAAAATAAAAAAGATAAAGAATATAATGATTATGTGAATCTAAAGCCGGTTGATTTTCCGCAGGATACAACCTGGGATGAGTTTTTGGTAAGATTTTGCAAAATATCACCTTCTGTTCCAAAAATTGAGCCACTCTATTCAGTTAAGGTAGGCCAGAGCTTTACAGTAAGGTGGTCTCTGTCAACAGGTGAAATTTCATATTATGAGTTGCAAGAGGCTACAAGCACTGCTTTCTGGCAAACTATAGGAACTACTACTGGAACCTCCTCTATTATCTCTGGAAAATCAGAATCTGGTTTCTACTATTATCGGGTAAGGGCGATAGATACTACTGGCACGGCAAGCAACTGGAGCAATCCAGAAGATATTTGGGTAGGAACAAATACCGCACCCACAATACAAATATTAACCCCGGCCCAAGGAGGAACCTTTGCAGATACAAGCTATACCATCACCTGGGAAGATGAGGATATAGATGATAATGCAATTATTAGCCTATATTGGGATACAGATAATACAGGCTATGATGGTAATTTAATTGCCTCAGGAATTCAAGAGGATGATGGAACTGATAGTTATACATGGAATACAAGTTGTCTGCCACAAGGGACATATTATATCTATGCAATGATTTCAGATGGCAAAGAGGCACAACGAAAGTCACCGCCTGTCTATTCTATCTACTCAGGGCAGTTAACAATCACCCATGGAACCAAGACATGGACCTTGATGTTATATTTAGATGGAGACAATGACCTTGAGGAATTTGCTGTAAATAATATAAACATTCTTGAGAGGGTAGGTTCAACAGATAATGTAAATGTCATTGCTCAATTAGATGGCATAGATGACCATCCAGAGGCAAAGAGATATTACATATTGCAGGATGATGATGAGCTAAAGATAAATTCACCTGTCATAGCAGAGCTTGGTGAGGTGAATATGGGAGATAAGGATACGGTAGTTGATTTTGCCACCTGGACGATGACAAATTATCCTGCCCAAAATTATGCCTTAGTCTTTATGAACCACGGTGGTGGCTGGCGGGATAAAAAGCTACCCAAGCAGATTAAAAACCCAAATAAGGCTGTGTGTTGGGATGAGACATCAGAAGAGGATTGCTTATATATGAGCGAGTTAAAGGAGGCCTTATCAGAAATAGCGACATCAACCCACAAGATAAATCTATTAGGCTTTGATGCCTGCCTGATGGGTATGGTAGAGGTAGCTTACCAGATGAAAGATGTGGCAGATGTGATGGTAGCCTCTGAGGAGGTAGAATTTGCCCCAGGCTGGCCTCATGAGTTTATATTAAAGGACCTAACTGGCACACCAACAATGGGTGTATCTGAATTTGGAGCCTCAATAGTAGAAAGGTATAAGGACTACTATGAAAACAATCTAGATCTTGGTGAAATCCTTACCCTTTCGGCAATCTCTCTTTCTAATCTGGATAATTTGATAGGAACCCTAAGTCTCTATGCTAATTCTCTTAGGAGTACGGGAAAATGGGAAGAAATAAGAAAGGCCTGGGAAGAGGCAGATAAAACGATTGTTTTTGGTGACGATGGAGAATGCCCTTATGTTGACTTATACCATTTTGCTATCTTAACAAGCACAATTTCCACATTAGCAGAAAATCTCATTCAGGAGCTTAATAACTCTATCATTTGCAATTTCTCAAAAAGGGATATGCATGGTTTGAGTATCTACTTCCCAGAAAGCTCTTATGACAAGGAGTATGGAAGCTATACCTCGGAGACGATTGATTTTGTAGATGCCTGCACCTGGGATGACTTTTTAGCAGAGTATTTGGAGAATATAGTCGCAGATTTGCAAGGCACAATAACATATCAAGGTAGTTTTTCTGGAACATTGACTGTATTTCTCCTGCCTTATGAATGGGAATGGCGTATAAAAGAAGGGAGATGGAATACAGAGGAATATGGCGGTATTTTCTTAACGAGAATTTATGTAAATCCTGATTTGGCTACAGAAACAGCCTATATACTGCAAGATATACCTCCAAAATCTTATTTAATATTGGCCTCGGCTGGAAAAAACCCTGAATATGGCCCCGATGATATCTTGCCTCCTTGGGGATTTTATCCTGGCTCCATTACTCTATCTGTGGGTGAAGAAAAAACAGTAGGTGCTTTTGAGGTATATAAACTGCATTTTAATGTCCAGCCTCAAGAAGAAGTATCTGTTGCCCCAGGCGATTCAATCAAGATAAGCGCTCAATTATTAGATGAGATGGATAGACCAAGGCCAAACATATATACTGAATTTTCGGTAAAAGGAGAAGAAGGAAGTCTTGACCCTAAATTTGGATTTACAGATAATGAAGGAATGGTCTATGCAACCTATACTACAGGGGTATCTTATGGCCAGTCAACCAAAATAGCAGTAGAGGCTCCTGTAGTCTATGAATATAATGGAGAAATGTATCTAAACCATCCTGCATCTTCTGAAAGTGGCACAATTACTACGGTCCTTGCATTTACCATTATAGTTAGCCCTGACCCTGCCGGTATAGGGACATTGACCATAATTGTAACTCCTAATAAGGTATTAAAGGCAACGCCAACTTTAACCATAAAGGATAGTGCCAATGGAACGATTACAGCTACATTGGTCAGCTTCTTGCAGGGGACATACACCTATCAGGCAACTATAACCTCAAGCCATGCAGATGGGACAGCAACGATTAATGTTAGAGGAACAGATTCGGTAGGGAATATTGGGACTTCAAGTAAGACATTCCAGATAAGCATACCGAGGATACTTACACCAAATGCCGGGATGGCACAGATGGCAACAGTAACTACTATTTTGCAACCATTTGTAGTAAAATTGACGGATAACCTGAACAGACCCATCCAGGGACATACTATTAAGTGGACGATAGTTTCTCTACCTGCATCAGCTACTTTATCGGCAACATTAACTACTACCAATGCCGATGGATTAGCCAGCACGACATTAACTTTAGGAACTAAAGCAGGCATTTACCTAGTTACAACAGAGGGTTCATTAAAGGCGACATTCACGGCAACGGGGACACCAGATGTAGTCAATGACATTAAAATCCTGCCCGATATTCCTGTTCCTGTTGACCAGGATATTTTATTTACGGCAGTAGGCTATGACAGGCATCGCAATGAGATTTCAGGATTAAACTATACCTGGGGGAAAGATGGTAACATTGGCACCTTAACTCCATCACCAGCAGGTACCTCGGCTACTTTACATACAGCACCTGAACCTTGCTTTGGAACAGTTACTGCGGCGACACGGACAGTTACAGGCTCGGTTAGGGTTGAAATTGTCTATGGTGAGATAAGAAGTGTTACTATTGACCCGGGGACGGTCACAGTAGAGATGCAAGGCACCCTGTCTTTCACTGCCCAATCCTGGAATCAAAACGGCTTTCCAATCAAAGGCGCAACCTATACCTGGACACTTACATCAACAGGAATGGGAACGCTTAATCCAACTACCGGGCAAACAGTAGTCTTTACCGCCACTAAGACAGGGACGGTGGATTTGCAAGTAGTAGCGGCTTTCGGAACACGCACAGCCACGGCAACCGCAAAGATTACCGTAGTCAACGGTGTGGTGCATCATATTAACATTACCCCACCTGTGACAGAGATTGAGGCAAGGGGAACATCCTCCTTTACTGCCGAGGCGTTCAATCAATATGGATACAAACTAACCGAGATTGCCCAGTTTAACTGGCAAGTAGTAGAAGGGAATGGAACGCTCAGCGGCGGTTCGGGTAAAACGGTAGTATTCCAACCTAACGAT